>NZ_JMQC01000008.1:4260000-4560000 GCF_000746925.1 Bacillus clarus | reverse complement strand
TCGTTAGATGAGGTTTTAAATAAAAATGTACTGCCTCAAAAAGGATATAGATCAAACCCACTACATTAAGGAGGATAGTATGGTATTAGAACCACTTTATGCAGAAAATATTGTAGTAGCAGTTATATATAATAATAAATTTAAATGGTATGTAACAGATAAAGAACTATGGTTTTTTGATTATAATAAGTTAGATAATGCATATAAAAATGTAGGCGTAAGCATTGAAGATAATGACGAAGCTGAAGAAAGAAAGGGAATAAAAGTATTAGATAATGAAACTGTGGAAATGTTTTTACCAAGGATTAATAAATATATAACAACTAAAGAGGAATTAAATTATTTATTACTTAAAAATATTAAAAATAAAATTGAAGGAGAAGATTTATTAGATTTTAGTCCGGTGTTATTAATTAACTTTGATGATAAAATACTATATTCAATGTTTCCAGAACCTGCATCATATGAAGATTTTACTGAGTTAATACATAAATCAGAGAAATGTTGGATAGATGAGTTGGATCATAATCTATTTTCACTATAATTTACGTAACTTAGTCATCTTTAAAGGAACATATAAAAACATTAGAAAAGTCGCTCCCTATGTATTGGAGCGGCTCTGTTTTTTTTACATAAAGGCGTACAATAGTAATGAAATATCCATATAGTTTTGAAGTACTTAACAATAGAAAATTAGTTATGAGACTCCCTCAAGAAATTAAACTTGTTGAAACTTTTTTAGGCGTTGAAGTTTCTGCTTTTGGAGATTGGATTTCAGAAGAAATACATATTTAGATTTCCAAACAAATGCATGCTCTTGATTAGTTTTAAATTTACTATTGAAAATAAAAAATAAACCGTCATTCCTGGCGACCTCTATTCGTCTTCTTTCGCTATATTATACGGCTGGTACTTCTCTCGTAACGCCTCAAGTTCCTTCCGTTTCTCCTCGACATCTGCCCGAAGAAATCAACTAACCTTGCCCAACTTTTTCACTGGTGTTATCTCCCCCCTTAATTAGCTGACTCATACGTATACGTGTAATACTTAATATTTCGATAGCTTCCTCATTCGTCTTCCCTATTACGTATAAATAGCGAAGGAGAAAAATTGGTAGTAAGTAAAGGAGAAAACTAGATTAGAAAAAATTCAACTTGTCTGACATATACGTAGAACTCTTTTTTGAAATTCAACTCAGTTAGGTTGTTGCCTAGAACATTTAGGTTATTGCCTTCGTATATTGGAGTGTGTTAGAAAAAGGAGGGGTTTTTATGTATTGGCAACCACAATTCATTCCAAATTATACAAATTATTCACAACCATATGAGTATCCTCATCAATTTTCTCATGATACCGATTTCCGTCAGACATTAACCGGTAGATGGCTATGTGATGACGGCGGTCTTTATCATATACATCAACCTAGTGGAACATCAGAAATATATTGGCTTGGATTAAGTGATGCTGGCTTAGGAACTAGTTTTACAAATGTTTTTGCAGGGGATATTCGACCAGGAGGAGTTATTGTCGGAAGATGGGGAGATATTCCTATCGGCAATGTTATGTCACATGGTATCTTAAGACTTCAGGTAGAAAACAACGGAAGGCAATTAAGAGCCCTACAAAAAACCGGTGGATTCGGTGGATCGATTTGGACTAAACAATAAAAAAACGAGGCTACCTTAAGCGGTGGCCTCAATCGTCTTCCTTCGCCGCATTATACGGCTGGTATTTCTCACGTAATTCCTCGAGTTCTTTACGTTTTCCCTCAACATCCACTCGTAAAAACAGACTTACCTTGTCCAGTTTTTTCACAGGCTTCATTTTCCCTTTCTTAATTAATTGACTCATACGTATACGTGTAATACTTAATATTTCGATATCTTCAGGAGCCGTAAGGACTTCATTACGTACGAAGTCCGTGGATTCCTGGCGTGAGTTTAAATTGTAATTCACTTGCGTACACTCTCCCATTGCAGTGTACGATATTATTAAGGATACTATTTAAATCCTCAATAAAATCCCACTCTTTGCTCTCAAAAGGGAACTGTATATTCATCTTTTCATTCATATATGTCCCTAGTTTTGTTATCAAGTTACCACGATTCGTAGCAGAAAAAATCGCCCAGGTTTTCGAAAAGTGTGACCAAAACTGTGACCAGTAATTAAAATCAAAACAAATCGACCTATTTCACCACAAACCTAGTCTGACTACAACCATCCTTCTGCTTCGTTACTTCTAGTACGTTTTTCAGTTCTTGGACGTGCGAAATGACGCCGATAAATCGCCCTGATTTTTGTAAGTCTATTAATGCATCGACTGCTTTTGTTAATGACTCTTCATCTAGTGAGCCAAATCCTTCATCGATAAACATCGTTTCGATCGAAATACCGCCTTCGTATGCTTGAATAACGTCTGCCATACCGAGTACTAAGCAAAGCGATGCGTTAAATTTTTCACCGCCAGATAATGTTTTTACGTGTAGAAGGTTAGGTCTTTTACTTTCGATGGATTAACGTTCATTTTAACGTCATTTTTCGAGATAATAGTCTAGGAATTTAGTTGTATGTATGCGGAACGATAGTAATACATAAGAAAGGTTTATAGCGTAGGAAATACAACGAATATACTGGCGATTTTAAGCCTCGTGTTTAAAAAGTACTGCCCGGACTTTTTAAACACCTGGGTGACAAGCCGCCGAAGAGAGTACCCCCGTCCCTAAATAAAAAAGCCGGTATTATTTTACCGACTATAGTTTTGCTTCGTATTCTTTTACTAGTTTATAAAATGTTGTCTTACCTACTTCTGCTTCTTTCATCGCTGTAACGGCCGTTATCTCTCCTGCTTTCCATCGCTTATACGTTTCAATAAATTTATCTGTAATCGTTGCTTTCGGTCTCCCTAACTCTTTCCCTTTCTTACGTGCGTTGGCGATTCCTTCCGCTTTTCGAGTGCGTATCTTCTTACGTTCTTCTTCGGCCATCCACGATAGTATTTGTAATACCAAATCAGCGACGAACGTACCGACACTATCCTTATATTTTGTTGTATCTAATAGCGGCATATCTATTACGATGATGTCTGCCTGTATTTCCTGTGTTATCTCGTTCCATTCGTTCATTATCGCATCCTTGTTACGTCCTAGACGATCTAACGAATGGACATATAATATGTCTCCTTTACGCAACACACGCTTCAATAACTGATAGCTAGGACGGTTAAAATCCTTACTGCTCTGTTTATCTATGTAAATGTCACGCTCTGAAACACCTAACTCCTTTAACGCTTCTAACTGTCTGCCTTCGTTCTGATCCTTAGCACTTACCCTAACGTATCCGATCTTTCTAGTCTCCGCCACTCTCCTTACTCCCTTTCCGTTATGTTTGACTCGATTGTAAAATAATCATTCGTAAAAGTAAATAAACAAAACGAACGTTCATAAATTATTTCCTTCTATTAAACGAACGTAATATCACTTATTAATCGACCTGTTATTGATGGTTCGTAAAGGTATACTTTTATGAGCGTAGGTAACGGACGGCTGGGATGAGGATTTCGAGGGACGTCTCTTCCAGAGGGGCGAAGCTAGTGGAATCGGAAAATTTCGGAAAGGTACTAAACGAGTTTCTTCTAATATAAGTATCGAGAAGACATCACTTCCGAAAATTTCAGTCGGGTGTCTATCAGACGGTGGCGACTGCCGAAATGTAAACCGATGTAAACCCACGGATTCACTTTCTTCTATTTCCAGCAGTGGATACAATTACCGCTAATAATTTCAGAAGATTCATGTTATCATTCAATAATCGAGCTGACATTACTCGATATACCTGATCACACAAGGTATATACTTTCTTCCCACATGAATCTCTGTTGCTACAGGGGTTCTTTTTCTATGTTTTCGACATATGTCGTTATAAATTTTCTCAATACGATACGTATAGCCTTCTACCGACAAAAATGTTAATATATGGCTACACCTTTTCTTTTGACCTATATTCTTAGGTCTTTTTTTCTGACCGTTACCTTATATCGGCGTTACTTACTGCCTGTCCTACCGATAACTCTCACCGCTAAATACGTTTGCTAAAACCTAGACAATGCTCATAACTTCTTGATACGCCTATATTAGCGCTCTCACGGCTTATATTAAGTCGCTTAGCAATCATGTCTTGTGTTGGATAACATTCGCCGTCTTCGTCCATGAATGACGCTAATACGCAAAGAGTCGTCCATCTTTCCGGACCTAAGTCCGCTATTAAACCGGAGTGTACCGCGTCGACATACATTTTTAGAAAGATACGTGTCTCTCGCTTTCCGCTCGTAATTGAATATTCCGTTTGGGCTTCGATTGATACTAAGTTGCTATTTTCGCTCATACCTCGCTTGCCCCTCCATGTAATGCCTTGTGAACTTCTTACATTTACTAAGACGCGCCACTTTGTTAACTCGCTCACTTTTTTCGAAAAAGAATAAAATAATTTACGTTTTTCTACTTTTTATACCTCTATACAAACGGTGACTCTGGCGATAAAATACAAGTAATGGAAACTGCATGCACGTCTTGTGACCTATAAAAGGAGGTCATTAGATATGAATGGAAGTGTAAAATTTAATAAGAAAACCGGTAGCCGGGATTTCGTATTTAATATTGCGAAGGACCCGATGACAGGGAAACGTAAACAGATTAGACGTAGAGGCTTTTTAATGCAGAACTAGTAAAATTAAAGGCTGAGTATTTAAATGATGACTTTCTAAAACTACCTCACATGACTTATGAAACATTTATGGAACAGTGGTTTAAAGAAAGTAAAAATCAATTAGAAAAATCTACTTATAGGGCTAACTACACACATTATTCAAATATAATAAAGCCCTATCTAGGTCATTTTAAGATTCAAGATATCACTACGATGCACTTACAGCACTACATCACGAAATTGATCGAAGAGAGGCATTATTCAGAGGGTACAATTAATTTAGTTTTTAGTTTTATTAAAACTTCACTTAAATGAGCGAAAGTACTAAAACTAATAAAAAATAATCGAGCTTTAGGTGTTGTATTACCAAGCATACAACCAAAAGAGATGCAAGTATGGGACTTACACCAAATAAATTATTTCATTAGAGAAAGTAAAAAACTCAAAAATATCACACGATTTAATATTAGTTTTTCAATTGCGGTGCTCACAGGAATGAGGCAAGGTGAGATATTAGGTTTACGGTGGAAAGATATAGATATGGAGGATAGTTTAATTTACATTAGACAAACATTAACTAAAAAAAGGGAATTAAAGTATGGAGCGAAAAATAAAACTAGTTTACGAACAATCTATCTTCCACAAATTTTAATAGAAGAACTGAAGTCTCATCGTCAGTTCGTCGAATATGAAAAAGAAAAAGCCGGCGATAAATACACCGACTTAGACTTGGTTCTCCCGTCAAAATACGGGAAGCTATTGGATTCTCGTAGCATACGTAGATCGTTTTATAATGTAACCGAGAAACTCGGATTACCGAAAATACGCTTCTATGACTTACGTCATACACACGCTACTCTATTAATCCAACAAAACGTAAATGTCAAACTAATTTCAGAACGTTTAGGTCACGCTGATATAGGTACGACGTTAAATACGTACAGTCACATTCTTCCGGAGATGCAGCGCACAATTTCTGAGAAACTGGATAAAGTTCTCGAAAAAAGTGACCGCTGAAGTGACTCGGCCCTAAAAAAGCGTTGGAAATGATGGTAAAATCGACCTACTTCACCACAAACCTAGTCTGACTACAACCATCCTTCTGCTTCGTTACTTCTAGTACTGCTGGCATTGCGTTTTTCAGTTCTTGGACGTGCGAAATGACGCCGATAAATCGCCCTGATTTTTGTAAGTCTATTAATGCATCGACTGCCTTTGTTAATGACTCTTCATCTAGTGAGCCAAATCCTTCATCGATAAACATCGTTTCGATCGAAATACCGCCTTCGTATGCTTGAATAACGTCTGCCATACCGAGTGCTAAGCAAAGCGATGCGTTAAATTTTTCACCGCCAGATAATGTTTTTACGTCACGTGTTTGGCCTGTATATACATCATATACATCTAATCCTAATCCACTTTGACGATTTCTTTTCTCTACTCGTTCACTTCGTTTTAAGTAAAATTGTCCGTTTGATAATTTGCGTAGCCTTTCGTTCGCAATTTGAACAATTTGTTCTAAGTATTCAATTAAGATGTAACGTTCGAAGGATATACGACTTTCATTATCCCCTTTCATTACTTCATACAAATCAACGAGCTCTTGGAAAGCTTTCTCTTCTTCATGAATTTGTTCATCAATTCTTCTAATGTTTTCATGTAAATCCGAAATATATGAAACTGCATTTTGAGCACGCTGCCGCTTCTCTTTCACAATATCTAGCTGGATTTCTAATTCTTTTATTTGTTCTTCTAATGAGGTGATATCTGTATACTCTTTATCTTTTAATTCAGCAATTAATTCTTCAATTTGCTTTGCAAGCACTTCAAGAGATGAATAATAGCTTTGAATTGTTTGTTGTAATTGTTCCATCTCTTTATCTGTTAGTTTCGCTTCTTTATACGCTTGTTCGTTTGCAAAACCACCTTGGTCAAGTTCTTTCATAAAGCGTGTAAAAGTCTCTTCTTTCTTCTCTTTTACACTGTCCAATTGCTTGGAAGCACCATCATATTCCGCTTGTATGCGTATGTTTTCATTTTGCCAATGTTGATAAGCTTCTTGTACTTTCTTCCACTCATCTTCCATCACACGAAGTTCTTTAACTGCATAATCAAATTGCTGTTTCCAAGCTTCTACTGTTTGCAAGCTCTCTGGAATATTTTTCTTATCATGTTCATATGAAGTTCGGAGTTGCATACACTCCATTTCCGTGCGATGTTGCATCGTTTCAGCTTCACGTTTTTGCTTTTGTAATTCTTCTACTTTTTCTTCTACACTTTTCATATTTACTACAATTTGTTTTCGTGTTTCTTCACTTGCCTTTAGTATATTTACTTCAGCTACTAACTGCTTTCCTTTTTGAACTAAAGCACGATATGTTTCAACTAATTCTTCTGAACGATAGCCACGTTTTATTACTTCTTCTATCACTTGTTCATATTGCAGTCGATAGAAATTCCATTTCTCCTCTAGCTGAACATGTGATTTTTCTGCAAGGTTTTTCTTCTCTCTTCGTTCATTTAGCTCTTTTTCATCAATCGCATCACCTTGTTCCGTAGCTTTTTTCGGGTGATCCGTACTACCACATACTGGACAAGATTCTCCTTCGTGAAGATGAAGAGCTAATACACCAGCCTGTTCATTTAACCAACGGCGTTCCATCGTTTCATATGCTTGAACTGCAACTTCCATTTGTTTATATGACGCTTCTTTTTCTTGCTTATATTTTTGTTTCTCTTGCCAAACATCATATGCTTGTTTTAATACTTTCGCATCTTCTCGCATATTCGTTAGTTCTTCTACTTTTTCTACATACTGTTCAAGCGCTTCTTCTAATCGCTGTAATTCTCCGGACATTTTTTGTTTTTCAGAAATTTGTCCTTCAAGCTGTTGTTCAAGCTTATAAATACCTTCTTTTAATTTTCCACTCTGAACTTCAACTTTCTGCAAATTCAATTTTTTCTCGGCTAACGAAGCAATGATTGGTTGTAATTCTTCTAACCTCTGCACGTGTTTCTTTCCTTCTTCACGTACAGATTCCTTACTCTTTAATTCTTCATATTTCTCCTGAGCAAGTTCAAAGGCTTTAACAGTCTGTTCTTGTTTCGCCTTTATTTGTTTCAGTAAACTCTCAGCATTTTGTTCGTTTTGCATCGCCTCTTCATACCATTGTTCAAATGGTAATAGCCGCTTCGCTTGTTCTGCACGTCTAAAAGATTGTTCTTTTATTTCTATTTGTGCACGATTTCCCTGTAAAACTGTTTGCTGTTCTTTCTTCCGATCTAAATCTTGAAATTTTTCATTTACTGATTTTGCTGCATGGAAACGAACATCTACCTCTTTTAATTGCTTCGTTTGTGTCGTTTGCTCATTTTGCAAGTGTTCAACTTCACTTTTATACCAATTCGTTTCTTGTTCAAGTGCTTCTACTATCTGATGTGTATTTACATGTTCTTGTTCCACTAACGTCTCTAGTAAAGCTCCCTCTCTAATTGGTAGCTTAAAAACATTATGGAAATGTAACTCACGCTCTTTTTGTTTTTCTTGCAAAATGTCTTTCCATTGTTTACGCTTTTGATCTAGTAACTCACGCATTAATTTATAACGATCAGTTTTAAAAATACGACGTAAAATCTCTTCTTTATTTTCCGTTTCAGATGTTAATAGTTTTCGGAACTCACCTTGTGGTAACATAACAATTTGGCTAAATTGATGTTTGCTTAACCCAATTAAATCTTCCACCTTTTTATTTACATCTGTCACATGAAAACGATCTACACACGGAATTCTCTCATCATCTATTATTTCATATAATTCAACCGCATGTCCTGTAACTGTTTTGTTCCCTTGCTTTTTATGTCCTAGTTGCCTTTTTATTTCATACTGCTTTCCTTTTAATTGAAACGTTAATTCTACAATCGTATATACATTATCATCAGCAAATTGGCTGCGAAGCATGCTTGTATCATTACGTTCTTCTCCACTCGCTTCTCCATATAGCACATAACAAATCGCATCAAATATCGTCGTTTTCCCTGCTCCTGTATTTCCTGAAATAGCGAAAATACGATGATCCCCAAGGTCATTGAAATCAATTACTTCTCGTTGTTTATATGGGCCGAACGCTGTCATAATAAGCTGAAGTGGTCTCATCCTCGCTCACCTTCCCGTTCTTGCACTGTTTGTAATACTTCTAAGAAAAGACGTTCTTTCTCTTCTGATAAATCTAACCCTTTCATTTCTTTATAAAAAGCTTTTAAAAGAGATAAATCATCCGTTTTATGTCTAGAAACAGTCACTTCATTTGTATCTGTAAACTCTCGTCTTTGAATCGATCTTTCGACATGCATTGCATTCGGATAGACAGAGCGTATTTTTTCCATTGGCTGCAGTACAGGATTTTCATCTAATAATTTAACAAATACATAATCTTCATTTACTGTATGCTTTAATAAATCATCTATTTTTGCTTCTACTGTTCGCATTTGACGACGTGGTGTAAATAAGCGTTTTTCTATTGTCGTTTCACCTGCTTCATCTAATTCAACAATGTAGTATCCTTTTTTATGTCGTTCTTCCGAAATAGAATATGCAAGTGGTGAACCTGAATAACGAATCGTCTCATTACGTACAAAATGCGCTTGATGTAAATGTCCAAGCGCCGTGTAATGAAACTTGTCAAAATAATGACTGTTTACATATTCAGCACCACCAATTGAAAGTGGTCGTTCTGCATCGCTCGTATTTTCTTCAGCCTCTCCTGAAGAAGTAACAAATGCATGCCCTACAAAGACGTGTCTTGCTTCTTGATTCATCGTTTCCGAAAGTTCATTCATAAAAATACGCATCGCATCGTCATGAGAACGAATGTCTTCATTCTTCATAATATGTCTAACGATACTTGGATCTGCATATGGAACTAAGTGAAAATGTACTTCCCCATGTTCATCATTTAATACAACAGGTTCGTATGGGAATTGAAATTGTCCAACAATATGCAAGCCCTGCTTTTTCATTAAATTACTACCGAAATGAATTCGATCTGGACTATCATGATTCCCTGCTACTGCAATTACTGGTGTTTTTAATTCAATTACTATCTTTTGTAATACATCATTTAATAAATCAACTGCTTCCGTCGGAGGAATTGCACGGTCATACAAATCACCTGCAATAATTACGGCATCCGGTTTTTCTTCTTCCACCGCTTGTACAAACTGATCTAAAACAATTTTTTGATCTTCAGTCATGTATACACCGTGAACTAGTTTTCCTAAATGCCAATCCGCTGTATGAAAAAACTTCATATTTCCCTTCCTTTCATCCTGTTAGTTTACTGATTGTAGTGAAACAAGCTTATAGTTAAGTGTCGTTTTTCCATTCTCCCATTCTAACTTTTGCACAATTACACTACCTATTCTCTCTTGATCTGATTTATATAAAGGCAATATTTCTTGAATAGCAAATAGATGATAGCCATCTAACGTTAATTGAAATACATTTTCTTCTATATGTAATCTGATTTCTTTTTCATTCGAAATAATTTTTGTGTGCATCTCAAACTTCATTTAGATACAACCCCTTTTTTCTAATCTCTACACTTTAATAGTATAGTGGCTATTCCAGATTGACAAGTGAATACATTATGAAGACCATACTTTTCTATGTATTTGTGTTTTTATTTTTTAAATATAATACGGTATGTGAAATTTATATTCCACAGAAATAAAAATGCCTATTCAGGCATCCTTATTTCTGTAAATACTCCTTCATTATATAATACAACACCGTAATTAAAATAATCGCTACAAAAAATGAGAATAAAGCAACAATATATCCATCTCTATTCAATAGGAAACACAATGAAATAGATAATATAAAAATCGGAAATACGAGACGCACTTTATCTTTCACTTCTTCTGTCGTATCTGTATGATGAAAATACTGTGTAATTCCTATCATGAGAGAGGACAAAATAATAACCGATAACAGCAAAGGTCCTGGCATTCCGATCTCTCCTTTCTCTATTTCCTATTATATACAAATTTTCACCTTGTTAAAAGTTTGATAATTCAATGAATACTATTTTTTCTTTAAACAGGAGTTATATATGATATCGCCTTCATTTTCAACCTACAAACAATTAACACACCTCTTCAGTTATTAATATTGTAATATTCCTTCTTATATATCAAAATCCTGCAAAGATATCTCGTCAAAATATGCAACATAAAAAAACGATTATTATGTCTACATGTACATTTGTTTAGACAGTTAGACACTTTACTCTTTATGTTTCCTTTATATTACAAGTTTTGCAACTGGCACAATACTTGCATATTAGTTAAAGTGAGACTTTAATCAGCACCTCAAATTTTTTAATAGAAACCCTTACTACTACAAACAGGACAAAAAACTATAGAGGACATTTCATCTTGTATCAAGAATTAAGAATGAGAAGATATATAAGAGGAGGATTTAAAATGACTGAAAATGTTTTATTTTCTATTAGTGAGAATGGTGTTGCATCCATTACATTAAACCGACCAAAAGCACTTAATTCTTTATCTTATGATATGTTAAAGCCAATTGGACAAAAGCTAAAAGAATGGGAAAAAGATGATCGTATTGCCATCATAGTTTTAAAAGGAGCTGGCACAAAAGGATTTTGCGCTGGTGGTGATATTAAAACTTTGTATGAAGCTCGTTCTAACGAAACAGCTTTACAACATGCAGAACGTTTCTTTGAAGAAGAATATGAAATTGATACATTTATTTATCAATATACAAAACCAATTATCGCTTGTTTAGATGGAATTGTTATGGGCGGTGGTGTCGGTCTTACAAATGGTGCAAAATATCGAATTGTAACAGAACGCACGAAATGGGCAATGCCTGAAATGAACATCGGCTTCTTTCCAGATGTAGGCGCTGCTTATTTCTTAAATAAAGCACCTGGCCATACTGGAAGATACGTCGCTTTAACAGCATCTATTTTAAAAGCACCTGATGTATTATATATAAACGCTGCCGATTATTTTATGACATCAGATACGTTACCAAAATTCCTTTCTGAAATTGAAAATATGAATTGGCGTAATGAAGATGTACATACAGCTTTAAAGGAGGTCACTCGTACATTTGCAACCATCCCAAGTGCAGAAAGTGAAATTTCTCCTCTACTAGAAGAAATTGATACACACTTCGCATTCCATACAATTGAAGAAATTATCCATTCATTGGAGAAAGACGGTAGAACTTTCGCCTTAAAAGCGAAAGAAACATTATTATCAAAATCCCCTGTTTCATTAAAGGTCACATTGAAACAATTCATCGATGGAGAAGGAAAATCCGTTGATGAATGCTTTGCAACAGATCTTGTACTTGCAAAAAACTTTATGAGACACGAAGATTTCTTTGAAGGTGTACGTTCAGTTGTAGTCGATAAAGATCAAAACCCACAGTATAAATATAAACAATTAAGTGATGTTTCAGAAGAAGATGTAAATCGTTTCTTCCATTTACTTAATGTATAATAAAGAGGCTAGATGACAGTGGTTCATTCCCACTGTCCCATCTAGCCTTTTTATTTTCATCCATCTTTCTAATAAAATTAAATTTCATTTCATACACACTTAATTTATGATAAACTTATTTTAATTTAATTTTCTAAAAATACCCAAAAGAAAGGCGGAATACTTATGGAGAACTACCTTCTTTTCATTATCATGTCCATTTGTCTTATTATTTTACCTGGCCCCGATACAGCGATGGCTACAAAAAACACACTGGTCTCAGGAAAAATTGGTGGTGTAAAAACAGTATTCGGTACATGTATTGCACTTTTAATTCATACTTTAGCTGCCGTAATTGGTCTTTCGGCCCTTATTGTTAAATCTGCCTTTTTATTTTCTATCTTTAAATATGTTGGTGCTATTTATTTAATCTATTTAGGTATAAAAGCACTTTCAGCTTTGAGAAACAAAGGAAATATGGATACAACCGAAACCTTTATAGAACATAAAAATGAACATACATCTTGTTTCCGTCAAGGATTTCTTACAAATCTATTAAATCCGAAAGTTGCTGTTTTCTTTTTAACATTCTTACCACAATTTTTAAATCCAGACCATAATACACTTATCCAGCTTCTCATTATGGGACTCACTTATCTCGTTTTAACAGTAATATGGTTTGCCTTTTATATATTTTTAATTGATAAAATAAGCGTTTTTATGAAAAAGCCAGCTACACAAAAATACATTCAAGGTCTTACTGGCATCGTTTTAATTGGATTTGGTATAAAATTAGCTTTTGAAAAGAATAATTAATCATTGCAAATCGAAAAAATACACCTCTCATAATTGAGAGGTGTATTTTCCTTACACGTAACAAGTTACATAGTATGCTATTTACTTATTAAAACCAGCGCTCTGTTACAACTTTTTTACGTGTATAGAATTGAACACCATCTGTACCGTTTGTTCCAAGATCACCATAGAAAGAAGCTTTATTTCCTGCGAATGCAAAGAATGCCATTGGTGCTGGAACGTTTACGTTTACACCAATCATCCCTGCATCGATATTATCACGGAATGTTTGTGCATGTTTACCGCTTGATGTATAAATCACAGCTCCATTTGCAAATTTTGATTGGTTTGTAAGTTTAATACCTTCTTCTAAATCTTTTACTCTCACAATACTTAATACTGGAGCAAAAATTTCATCTTGCCAAATTTTCATATCTTGATTTACGCCATCAAAGATTGTCGCACCAACGAAGTACCCTTCTTCAACTTCTTCATTAATTTTACGACCATCTACTAATAAAGTAGCTCCATCTGCTACACCGCTATTAATATAGCCTAGTACACGCTCTTTATGAGATTCACGAATTAACGGTCCCACATAATTATCTTCGTGGAAACCATCACCCACTTTTAGCTTACGTGTTTCTGATACTAATACATCAATGAACTCATCAGCAATTTCGTCTACTACTGCTACGACAGAGCATGCCATGCAGCGCTCTCCACTACTTGCAAACGCAGAACCAATTACACCTTGTACTGTTTTTTCAATGTTGCAATCTGGCATAACAATCGCATGGTTTTTCGCTCCAGCTAACGCTTGTACTCGTTTTCCATATTTTGTACCTGTTTCATATACGTAGCGTGCGACTGGCTCAGAGCCAACAAACGAAACTGCTTGAATATCTTTATTTTCTAAAATGCTGTTTACAACATCTTTTCCGCCCTGTACTAAGTTTAATACTCCTTTTGGAAAACCTGCTTCATAGAATAACTCTACGAGTCTTTCAGCTAGAAGGGGCGTTCTTTCAGATGTTTTTAATACGAATGTATTACCGCAAGCAATTGCAAGTGGGAACATCCATAATGGAATCATCATTGGGAAGTTAAATGGTGTAATACCAGCAACCACTCCAATTGGATAACGCCAAATTGATCCATCAATCCCGCCTGCAATGTTTGGAAGTGCTTGTCCCATCATTAAGTTCGGTGTTGATGTCGCAAGCTCTACAGCTTCAATGCCGCGCTGTACTTCACCAGTTGCATCTTTTAATGTCTTGCCGTTTTCAAGTGTAATAATTTTTGCAAGCTCATCTTTGTTTTCTTGTAAAAGTTGTAAGTATTTATATAATTGTCTTGAACGATTCGGAACTGGCACTTTAGACCATGTTTCATACGCCATTTTTGCAGCTTCTACAGCTTTTTCAACATCTTCTTTTGGAGAAAGAGGAACGTAAGCGATGATTTTTCCAGTTGCCGGATTCGGAACTGCTTCTACTTCAGTACCAGTAGACTCTACCCATTCACCATTAATATGATTTTTCACTCTTTTAATTTCTGTTGTAATCATTATACTCGCTCCTTTTTTATCATGATTTATTTTAATAAAACTGTATCCATTATTCGTGACTAGAAATTAATTGTTCACTTACCTTCTTATATAAAGCAGCCATATCATTTTCACCATATCCCGCTTGGCTCGCTTCATCATATAAGTTTAATAACATTTCGCTCACCGGTAGGTGAAGCTCACTTTCTTTCGCTAAATCTACTGCAAAGCCTAAATCTTTCTTCAATAGGTTTACAGTAAAACCTGGCTCATAGTTCTCTGTTGCAATAAAACTTTTATAATTACGCTCATAAATTCTACTTTGACCGTAACTCACATTTAAAATATCGAACAGTTTATCTAAATCCATATTATTCTTTTTCGCTAATGTTAAAGCTTCACTCACACCTGCTGTATAAAAACCGATTAATAAATTATTAATCAATTTAACAGTTGTGCCACTATCAATTTGCTCACTAACGTGGAACACATTCGCTCCTAGCACTTCCATTACAGATACAACTTTTTCATATACTTCTCTCGATCCACCAACCATAAATGTTAATGTTCGATTTTCTGCTCCAATTACACCACCACTAACCGGTGCAGCTAAAAAATCTAATTTCTTATCCTGCGCTGCTTCTGCTAATTGTTTATTCAACTGCGGAGCCACAGTACTTGTATCAATTAGTACAACGTTCGAATGGCCATTTTCAATTAGCCCTTCTTCCCCGAAGTACACCGCTTCAACAGCTCGTGGTGATGGTAGACTTGTAAAAATTAAGTCGCACGTTTCTGCTAGTTTCCCAATTGACAAGCCAATAATTCCGCCTTCTTTTTCGAAGGAAGCTTCTGCCTCTTTATTCAAATCGACTCCATATACAGTATAACCAGATTTAACTAAATTTTTAGACATTGGAAGACCCATATTACCTAAACCGATAAACCCAATCTTTTTCATATCACTTTCCTCCTATTTACACAGTATATTTTCCGCGATTTATGATAGCTTTTGCGATTTCCCTCTTCTTCGTAAATAAGTTCGTATACATAGGTACGGACAATTGACGAATTTCTGTTAAAATAGCGTTTCTATTTTGTTCTTCTTCTATAGCTGCCGAAAGAAGAACAATCGTCGCCGCTTCTACTTTGTGATACCCTTCTTCACAAATCACATCTGTTACAAGCTGTTTTGTACGTTCTTTTTCCTCACCATTTTTACTTACTGCTTTCTTCGTACGTAAAAATGCTGATTCCATTACATACACATCAGTCAACATATTTGCTAATACGCGTGAATACTCTTGTTCTTGTTCAATTTTTAATCCAGGAGTTTTAGATAGCGTTTTCAAAGATTGTTTCAACAATTGTTTCGATAATAAAATATAACGATGATTTCGTTCTACGTTTGCAAAATTTCCTTCGTCTTTATGATCTTCTATTTGCTCAATTTGTTTCATTAACATTTTCGCAACAGTTAGTCGATTAATTTCATTCGTACCTTCAAATATACGGCTAATTCTAGCATCACGATATAATCGCTCCACTTCATATTCTTGCATATAACCATATCCACCGTGAATCTGTACAGCTTCATCTACAATATGACCAAGTGTTTCAGAAGCATTCACTTTATTAAGTGCACATTCTATTGCAAATTGAGACATCTTCTTCATAATATCTCCAGCACCCTCATGAATTGCTTCGTCAATTACACCTGCTGTTCGATATGCTGCACTTTCTGCACCGTATGTAGCAATAATCATATTTGCAATTTTCTCTTGTATCATTGTGAAATCAACTAATTCTGTTTGGAACTGTTTTCGCTCTTTACCATATTGAACAGACAAACCGATTGCTTGTTTTGCTGTTCCAATATTTCCAAAAGCAAGTTTCAATCTAGCAAAGTTAAGAATATTAAGAGCTACGTGATGCCCCCTGCCAACTTCTCCTAATACATTTTCAGCAGGAATCATAACATCCTCTAAAATAAGCGTTGCAGTTGAAGATCCTTTAATTCCCATCTTTTTTTCTTCTAAACCAATGGAAACACCTTCACATGTTCTTTCGACAATAAATGCTGTCATTCCTTCATTTGTTTTCGCGAAAACAACATATACATCAGCCATGTGAGCGTTTGTAATCCATTGCTTCTCACCATTTAATTTCCAAGCTGTACCATCTTCATTTAGGACTGCGTTTGTTTTTGCACTTAATGCATCAGAACCAGCATTTGGCTCAGTTAATGCGTAAGCTCCAATCCATTCTCCTGATGCAATTTTAGGCAAATATTTTTCCTTTTGCTCTTTCGTCCCGTAGTATATATACGGTAATGTCCCGACACCGGCATGTATATTAAAGGACACACTAAATGCCCCTGCACATCCCATTTTTTCTGCTACAAGCCCTGAAATTGCTTTTCCTAATTCAAATCCGCCATATTCTTCTGGAACTTCTATACTCAGCAATCCAAGCTCTCCAGCCTTTTCAAATAATTGACGGGAAATTTTATAATTATGTTGTTCAATATTTTCAATTTGTGGAACAATTTCTTGCTTAACAAATTGTTCTGTCGTTTTTGCGATTAAATCTTCATCTCCTGAAAAATCTTCTGGCGTAAAAAAAGTAGTGTTAAGATCTTGATTCAGCGAAAAAAATTCGTTCCATTGCAACTTTGTTTTCTCCATCTGGATCCCCCTATCATTTCGGTCTTCATATTTTCATATGCAAAATTCATGCCAAACTAAAAATCGCATAACATAAGGGCGATTTGAATCGAAAACGTAAAACTGTCTAGACAGTTTTACACTTTTCCAAACAAGTTGTTTAAATCTTAAATCTAGACAGTTTATTATACAAAGTCGCCCTAGAAATCCCTAATAATGCGGCTGCTTTTGATTTATTCCCATTTACCTCTTTTAACATCTGTTCAATTAATCCGCGCTCTTCCTCTTCACGTACTACTTTCATCGCTGCTTTCTTTACTGGTAAAGTTTGAATCATCGGTAATAATTTCTTCTGCTCCATATCTCGGTAATAAAACTCTTCTGGTAAATCTTTCGTGTGTATATGTGTATCATCTGACAGCGCAAATAGTCGTTCCAACACATTGATTAACTCACGAACATTCCCCGGCCAATTGTAGTGAAACATAAGGCGCAACACTTCTTTATCGAGCGTCTTTTCTTCCGTACCATACATTTGACATAATTTCTGTAAATGTTCTTCAACAATGAGCGGAATATCTTGTTTTCTAAAACGAAGTGGTGGAATTTGAATTGGAATAACATGAAGACGATGATATAAATCTTCTCTAAACGTACCTTCTCTAACCATTTGCTTTAAATCTTTATTTGTTGCTGCTATGAGGCGGAAATCAACTGAAATTGGACTTGTACCACCTATTCTTTCAATCTCTCTTTCTTGTAAAACACGTAAAATTTTCACCTGTGTTAATAGGGACATATCACCGATTTCGTCTAAAAATAAAGTTCCGTTATTGGCTAATTCAAATTTCCCTAACTTACCATTTTTTTTCGCACCTGTAAAAGCACCTTCTGCGTAACCAAAAAGTTCTGATTCTAATAAATTATCTGGAATAGCTGCACAATTTACGCTAATAAACGGACCATTTTTCGTTATGCCCGTATCATGTATCGCTCGTGCAAACTGCTCTTTCCCAACACCGCTTTCTCCAGTAATTAAAACAGAAGCTTTCGATTCAGCTGCTTTTCGAGCTATTTTTTTCGTCTCGGAAATGGTTTGGCTTTCCCCAAGAATATCTTCAAACCGAATTTCCTTCTTTTTCGGTTTAGAGAGCAATGGTCTTATACTTACATCTTTTTGATTAAACCTTTCTATTATTTTATAAACATCTGAAATCCCTTCGTGAATCAGCATCCCTACAGCGCCTATCACCCTTCCTTGCTTCCAAATCGGCATGCGATGCACGACTAAATTTTGTCCTTGTAAACGGTGGACTTGATTTCGCTCAGGAACACCTGTTTTTAATACCACTGGTAATCTCGTATTATCAATTACATTTTCAACACGTTGTCCAATAGCCTCTTCCTTCGTTACCCCAACGAAGCGGCTATATGTTTCATTAAACATTTGGATTACACCATTTTCATCGACAATGGCAATTCCTTCATATGCAGTATCAAAGGAAAGTCTTAACCATTCAATTACACGTTTCGCTTCCTTTAATTGCTCATTTACGTATTTCTGATAAGAGGATAACTCAACTTCTCCTATAATTCCCTCTAAATTTCCACTCTTTTCATCCATTACGAAATAGGGTAACTGTACTTCTTCCATTGACTCCATCGTATTTCCCTTATAAAAGAAATGCTCCACAATTACATGTACTTCATCAATTTCACTACGCCCTTCTCTCACCCACTGAACACAATCTAATAATTTCAAAACGCCAATCATACGTTTTTCCTCTAGTACAGGTAGTTCATGAATCGCTGATGCAATAAATAGATTAATTGCCTCTGCAATTGTGTTATTACTTTTCATAAACTGAAAGTCTTTGTTCATCCATCTTCCTACAGAGTAATCTTCTATAGAGTTCATACGTTTCCACCTCTTTTGCAAAGCAATTAGGAAATAAAAAAAGGCGATGACTTTCCACATCAAGCAGTTGTTTTTGCAAAGATGTATCATCATCGCCTTTCTCCGTTGTGCTATTGATCCTCAGATAAAACCGTTTTTGCAATTCCAGTATCTAACTCTTCAAAGTCATGGTACGAAATTGTTTCATACAATTCACTTCTCGTTTGCATATTAGAAAGCGCATCTTTTTGCGATCCAGTTTCTTTAATAAGAGTGAACACACGCTCATATGCCTTCGCTGCAACGCGAAGTGATGTAACAGGATAAATTACCATTTGGAATCCCATATTCGCAAATTCTTCTGCGCTATAATATGGTGTTTTTCCGAATTCGGTCATATTCGCTAATAAAGGGACATTCACTTTACTATTAAACAATCGGAATTCTTCTTCTGATTGAAGTGCTTCTGGGAACACTGCATCTGCCCCTGCTTTTACGTAAGCAACTGCTCTTTCAATTGCTGCATCTAACCCTTCTACACCACGAGCATCCGTACGTGCTACAATATATAAGCTCGGCGCAACTTCTTTAATCGCTTTAATTTTTTGAACTAATTCCTCCGTAGAAACTAGCTTTTTCCCATTTAAATGCCCACATTTTTTCGGTAATTGTTGATCTTCAATTTGAACTGCCGCGACATTTGCTTCAACCATTTCTACAGCTGTTCTTGCTACATTCAGCACGCCACCGAATCCTGTATCAATATCAACAAGAAGTGGTAAATCACTTGCCCTAACAAGATCTCTTGCTCGTTCAGCTACTTCAGTAGACGTCACAATCCCTAAATCTGGTAAACCCTTACTTGCCGTATACGCAGCTCCTGATAAATAAAGAGCTGAAAAGCCTGTATTTTTCGCAACTAGAGCGGCCATTGCATCATGCGCACCAGGAATTTGTAAAATTTCAGGCGCTTCTACTAAAGCTCGGAAGCGATTCGCAAGCTCTTCTTGTGTTGACTGTTTATTCACAACCCAAGCCATTCTAAATTCCCCCTATCCTTAAATTAAGAAAAGATCTACAAATTCATTTACATTCATATTTTCTAGTTTTTCTTCATTTAGACAAGCTTCATGAATTTTTTCTTGTTGCTTACTAGAATAGTGAACAGCCATATTTGCAGAGAATTTTTGAACAACTTTCGGAATCGCCTCATCTCTACGGAAACGGTGACCAAGTGGATATTCACACTCTACATTTTCTGTTACTGTGCCATCTTTAAAATGAACTTGAACAGCATTGGCGATTGAGCGCTTGTTCGGATCAAGGTAATCTAAACTGTACTGTTTATTTTCCACAACAACCATCTTATTACGTAATTCATCTACACGTGGATCATGTGCAACTTCATCTTCATAATCATCTGCAACGATATCGCCTTTTAATAAACCGATAGCAGTAATGTATTGTAAACAATGATCGCGATCAGCTGGATTATTTAATGGACCTTCTTTATCAATAATACGAACTGCTGATTCATGCGTTGTAATTGTAATACGATCAATTTCGTCTAATCTTTCTTTCACTTCTGGATTTAATTTCACTGCACATTCTGCAGCTGTTTGTGCATGGAATTCTGCTGGATACGATACTTTGAATAGTACATTTTCCATTACATAAGACTCTAAAGGTCTTGCTAATTTTAATTCTTGTTTATTAAATAATACATCTTGGAATCCCCATCCTGGTGCAGATAATGCTGTTGGGTAACCCATTTCACCTTTTAATGCAGTTAGCGCCAGATGAACACCACGGCTTGTTGCATCTCCTGCAGCCCATGATTTACGTGAACCAGTATTAGGAGCATGACGATATGTACGTAAACTTGAATTATCAATCCATGCATGCGACAATGCATTAAAGATTTCTTCACGTGTTCCACCAAGCATTTTTGTAACAACTGCAGTTGTTGCTACTTTTACATATAATACATGGTCAAGACCAACACGGTTTAAGCTGTTTTCTAAAGCAAGTACACCTTGAATTTCATGTGCTTTAATCATCATTTCTAATACTTCACGTACTTTTAATGGTTCTTTTCCTTCTGAAATACGAACACGGCTAATATAATCTGCAACTGCTAAAATTCCGCCTAAGTTATCAGATGGATGTCCCCACTCTGCAGCAAGCCAAGTATCGTTATAGTCTAACCAACGAATCATACATCCAATGTTAAATGCACCTTTTACTGGATCAAGTACAAATGATGTTCCTGGTACACGTGTACCATTTGGCACAACAGTTCCTGGAACAACTGGTCCAAGTAATTTTGTACACTCTGGATATTGTAACGCTAAAATTCCGCATCCAAGCGTATCAAGCAACACGTAGCGAGCTGTACTGAAAGCTTCTGCACTTGTCACCTCTTTATTTAATACATAATCTGTAATCTCTTCTAATAATGCATCTTTTTGCTTAATTTCATTTGTTTTAATCATGCTATCCTTCCCTTTCTGTCGAAAACTCGTTATTATTAAGGATGGGTGTCGGTCAAACACCCATCTGGCGGGCGGCCTCAACAACTCCCCAGTTGTTTTTATTTACTAAGCACATGTCGCTCGCCGATATAATTGACACGTGGACGGAACAAACGGTTATTTGCGTGCTGCTCAATAACGTGTGCACACAATCCTACTGTTCTCGAACTAAAGAAGATTGGTGTGTACAGTTGAATCGGAATACCTAGCATCCAATATACTGGAGCCGCATAGTAATCTAGGTTCGGATAAATTCCTTTTTCCTTCTCCATAATCTTCTCTCCAGCTTCACACATTTCATATAATGTGTAATCACCTTTTACATCACATAACTGCTTTAAAGCTTCCTTCATCATAAGCGCTCTTGGATCTATCTTCTTCATATAAACACGATGACCAAAGCCCATAATTTTTTCTTTGTTATATAGTTTCTTCTGTAGTAACTCTTCAAATTTCTCAACGTTACCAGCTTCTAAAAGCATGTACATTACCGCTTCGTTTGCACCACCGTGTAAGCTACCTTTTAAAGACGCAACTGCCCCTGTTAACGCACCGTATAAATCTGATTGTGTTGATGCAATAACGCGAGCTGTAAATGTAGAATTCGGCATTTCATGTTCACTATATAAAACAAGAGAGCGATCAAAGATTTTCTCTTCAAGTTCAGTTGGTTTTTTACCAGTTAGCATATAGAAGAAATTCGCACTATATGATAGTTCCTGAAGCGGCTCAATCGGCTCCTCGTTATTTAAAATGTGGTAGCTATTCGCTACGATATTTGGCACTTTACTTAACAGTTTATAACCACGACTTTTGTTCACTTCTAATGAACGATTTTCAATATCGTTGTCATAACCTGCCAGTGCAGATACACCTGTACGCAATCCATCCATAGGATGTGTTTCTTTCGGCAATGCTTTTAAAACATTGAACACACCTTCTGGCACTGCATATTCTTCTTTCAATTTCTTTTCTAGATTTGCTTTCTCGTCTTCATTCGGTAGATGTTCTTCTAATAAAAGGTGCACAATGTCTAAATACTCTTTTGTTTTTGAGAGTTCAATTAAGTCGTAACCTTGAATCACAATTTCACCTTTTACTGTGTCAAGAAACGAAATCTTCGTCTCCGCTGCCACTACACCATCTAATCCCGGGGAAAATTTCTCTTCAGCTTTCATTATTATTTCCTCCAATCCTAATAGATCTTCGCGCACATAACTGTAAGCCTTTACAATATTGTGAAACTACATTTCTATCTCAATGTATCAGAGTTTTTAGAAGATTTCAATTTATTTTATAATGATAAGTTTCCTATACTTTTCTCGATGTAGTAATACTATTTTTTGAGAATAATTTTTGCATTTTCAACAAAAATCACACATTTATTTCTTCTATTTCTAAACTGAAATATATCAATTCGCCATATAATCCCCATAAAACTTTAAATAACAACGAATCTACTTCATATTGATGTTATGTTTTTTAATGCACAAAAAACGAGTTGTACATATATACAACTCGTTTTCAAATAACCTTTATTCTACTATTACCTAAATATAATTTTTATATAAAGAATTTCCATTTTTAATAAAGTTATTATTTTACATAGTTAAATTCAATTTCATCCATTTCCATGTGATAACTCACCACTAAATCGTCGATTTCGCCCATAATCGTTCCATCAAAAATACCTCCATATGACCTGTATCAATATTGTTCACATCCAAATTGTACAGTTTTCACGATCCTTTTCCCTCCGTAAATAGACGTATCTTCTACATATAAATGGTCTATCATCGATTTGAATGAGACTTACGACTTTGGGCGTAAGCCTAATAAAAAAGCCTTGCCTATATCCCAATAGTAAAATCGTCTATGCACATTTGTATGAAGTGAACGAATATACTACTTCATCATTACATTTAGGAGGGATTCTTTTTATGTGGCTTTCCCCTTTAAGAATTGTCGTCGCAGCTCCCGCGTCTCCTTCTGTACATGTTCCTGCTGTTCATACAGCAACTTCTGACGTTGGCATTGAACTCCCTGCCACTTGGCAACAATTTCAAGGCCCAGGACAAGGAACCCCTTCGTTCTGGCACCATGGAACACACCATATTAGTAGCACTCCGTACACTCCCTATCCTTCTCCCTATGTACCGACACAAATCTTCTATCACTTTCCCTCAATTTATTTTCAAAACTTTTATGGGACTTTTAATATTTAAATAACTATCATTTCCTTCAACAAAAAACACCTAATGCGCCGATTCTATACGGTACATTAGGTGTTTTTTTATGCATTTTCATATAAATTACTTATTGTCCACCATTTTGATTAGCAGGCGCCTCTACAGTACCCCCTCCAGTGGTTGGTGGTGATGTAGGCTGACCACCTCCTGTACTTGGCGGTGTTGGATTCCCATTTCCAGCTCCATTACTTGGTGGTGTAGGCTGACCACCTCCTGTACTTGGCGGTGTCGGATTCTCATTTCCACCTCCACTACTTGGCGGTGTTGAGTTTCCTTGACCATTTCCATTACCTGGAGACGTTGTGTTCCCTTGGCCATTTCCGTTATTAGTTGCGTTATCTTGATTTTGTTCATTTTTCTTATTTTCTTCATTTTGTTTTTGTTCTTGCTGCTGTTGCTCTTGCTGTTTTTTCTCTTCTTCTGTTTTTTGTTGTTCTTGTTGTTTATTTTGATTGTTTTGATTATTATTTTTTGGTTTTTCATTTGAATTAGACGTACTTGCATTTGGAGAAGAGTCTCGCTTTTCACCTTTTATACGTAATTCGCTTCCTTCTTGAACAACACTACTTGGCATTTTAAAGCGTGATTTATCTGTACCAAATTGGCTCATCATTTCTTTAAAAATTTGCTGTGCAATTTTCGTATTCTTACCACTTATATAATCATCTTTACCATCTTTCATATACCCGGTCCACACCGCCATTGTATATTGCGGTGTATAGCCTGCAAACCAACTATCACGAGTAGCACTTTCTGGTATTTTATATTTCGCTAATTGTTCCGAAGAATAATTTGTCGTTCCTGTTTTACCTGCCACATCTAAAGAACTTACATTTGCAGCTGTACCTGTACCAGAATTAACAACAGAGCGTAGCATATCAGTAATCATATAAGCTGTTGAATCTTCCATAACACGTTTTGACTTCGCTTCAAAACTTTTAGATTTCCCATCTGGATAAACGACTTTCTTAACGAAATGTGGCTTCGTATACTTACCGTCATTACCAAATGCTGCATAAGCCCCTGCGATTTCAGTTGGTGATACTTCATTTGTACCAATTGCTGTTGACTCCGGTACCTCTTTACCAAATGTAATACCTAAACCTTCTGCGAAACCTTTTGCTTTGCTCAACCCTACTTCATTTGCTGTTTTAATTGCTGGAATATTACGTGACATTTTCAGTGCATCACGCATTGTTATCGCACCTACATAATTTCTATCTGCATTTCTGACTTCTTGTCCTGCCGAATATTTATATGGTGAATCATCAAGTTGATGGTAAGTAGCCCATTTTAAATATTCAATAGCTGGCGCATAATCAAAGATTGGCTTCATCGTTGAACCTGCCGCACGATCCAATTCAATTGCCATATTATGTCCTTTAAACACAGCTTTATTTTCACCACGCCCACTACCTATTGCTCGAACTTCTCCTGTTTTCGTATCCATAAATGTGAAAGCACCTTGGAATTTCTCATTTGGATAATCAATAATATTTGTATTCAAAAGATTATCAGCGAGTTTCTGTGCCTCCGGATCTAATGTTGTATAGATAGATAAACCATCAGAGCCAATATTTGCATCTGGCAACTCTTTCTCTACCTCTTTCACAACAGCATCCATAAATACAGGATATGGCATTTCTTTTATTTCTGCTGGCTCTTGTAGTCCCTCTGTAACAGGAACTTTTGATGCTTCTTCCATTTGCGCCTTAGAGATATAACCATGTCGATTCATTAAGTGAAGTACAACATTTCTTCTTTCTGTCGCCCTCTCAACATTTTGCGGTTTCGTTGGATCATAATTGTTAGGTGCTTTTGGTAAACCAGCTAGCATCGCAACTTCCGGTAAAGTTAAATCTTTTAATTCTTTGTTGTAATAGTTTTTTGCTGCTGTTGCAATACCATATGAACGGTTACCTAAGTTAATCTTATTTAAATACATCTCTAATATCTCATGTTTTGAATATTGTTGTTCTAATTTATAAGCTAAATACACTTCTTGCACTTTACGCTTAGGTGTTTTATCCATAGATAAGAAATAGTTTTTTATAACTTGTTGTGTGATTGTACTTCCACCTTGAGAACCGTAATCCCCTTTAAGGCTAACTAAAACGGCACGTGCAGTACCTTTAAAGTCTACACCGCTATGTTCATAAAAACGTGCATCTTCTGTAGCTAAAAATGCATTTTCTACTAATTTTGGAATTTCATCATACGTAATATTGGTTCGCTTTTCTTTTCCATATTCATATATCAGGTTCTTATCTTTATCATAGATTTTTGATGATAATGGATTAACAAGCTTTGCTTTCTCAAGTTTAGGTGCATCTTTAATCATCACAAAAAAAGTAGCTACCCCTCCTATTAACCCTACGATTCCAAGTATTAAACAACCAATTAGAAATTTACGAAAAAACGATGTTTTACCTTTTGTTTTTTGTTTTTCAGAAGCTGGTTGTTGTTTCTTTTGAATTTGTCGTCGTTCCTCTCGAGAACGATATTTTTCTGACATGTTGCTTTCTCCTGCCTTTCAATTCTCCCGTTGATTTACTTGAAAATGAAATCACAATATTGTGGTTACCTTATAGATACAATTCATTTGAAAAACAAGCCACTAAAAAACATTCGATATTTTCCTAATTCACAGATTACTAAATTTAGAAAAAATCTTTTATTAGCCATTTCCCCCTCTTTTTTCTAATAATACTTGCCTTTAGAACATAGAATATAAGAAGTAAATTTCAGTTTTTCAAAATATCGTATCTCGTATAAATCATATACCTTTTTTACAATTGGTCAATCTTTTCCTATTTAAATAACTATTACTCAGAAATCAAAGGTGAGATAAAAATAGCATAACAATATGAATTTCGTGTGAACTTTCAAAAAAACACGTTTAGTACATGGTAATTATACTTACTATACATCATCTAAGTATTATAATTCTGCAAAATAGTAGGATTTCAATAAGATATTGTCTTGCTATTTCAAAAAAGGAGATGGATAAACGTGAATCTATATCCAATTACATCAAAAAATTTAGTCGCTGTTGGTTATAACCCTTTCTCTATGGTTTTACGAATCAAACTAAAAAATGCTACATATGATTTCTTCGATGTACCAGAAAGTATTTACAACGGCTTACTGAATGCTCAATCCAAAAGCTATTATCATGATACTTATATTAAAAATTCTTACCGCCGTACTAAAATTTAAACTACTATCCTTTACATACAAGAGGAAAGACAATACGTGATTCAATATTATTATCTATATATGTAATTTCCTTACTCTTTTTTCTACTTACTTAAAGGTATAATTATTTATTTCACATTTCAAAATGTACACATAAAAACGACCTCTTTCAGAAGTCGTCTTTATATACAATTTAACTTTTCATTATATGTTCTAATCAATTTCGATTTCGCTTATTTATTTCATCATATGCTTTAATTTGTTTTTCAAGGCGCCGATCTGCCTTTTTATCATGTACGACAAGAATTGCATGTATAGCCCCTGGAACCCAAAAAATTAATGTTAAAATAAGATTTATTATCGCTTGAAATGGTCTCCCACAAAATAAAACAGCCACTGGCGGAAGAAGAATTGCTAACAAATACATCATTCTTATCAAATCTCCTTATTGTATATTTTTCCGCTATAATCACTTACATTGTTCCCTATTAACATGATAAAAAGCATCCTATTGGACGCTTTTTATTTTATATCCATTCAACTTCCCTATACCAAACAATTCTATTTCTGTATGAAGAATATCAGGAATCATTTTTATTATTTTTGTTCTACCTTGAAAAACTTCTCCACTAGCAGTAAGCAATTCAAATACAGGTTGCTCATTTCTCTTCATTATTTCTATAAAAACTTCATATTGATCAGTAGTTCCATTTATTGTGATTTTCCAGTCCAAATAGTTATCAATACTTACATTAGCTGTGCGAAAATCTACTTCTTCTTTTCTTCCTCCTAAATAAGTAATTCTTTCTAATTCAAACTGATTCATGTTACTACCTCCCTTTTATTACATATTCGACAGAAAAGAAGAAAAACCTACAACATATTCCTTTACTATATGAACAGTAACCCCGTTATATCCCTTGTCCTACTTAAAAAAGTTGAAATACTCTCCGTTCATCTACCGATCATCTCAACTTTTTTTGGCATATCTATTGTTTTTCTTTCTTTTTCTACTATTTCAGTTAATCCAATCGCTGAAATGAACGTTCCGATTGCCTGTATCCAAATACCGATAAGTCCAACTAATCTTTGGTCTTCTTTATCTGTATCTGTAGACCTTTTTTTATTTATTTTTTCCTCTTTTGATATATTGTGAATACCTTGATATGCTTGCATCCCAGCTCCTAAACTTTGCATAGAATTCCCGAATACAATTACCCATGGAATATTATTTATCTCATTCAATGCTGCTTCTACTCCAAAGAACGCACCAATAGACTGCAAAGTATTTCCTGTAATAATAAGATAATCGTTCTCTTTCTTTTGCTTATTCACATTAAAATACGTTCCAATTACATTTGAAATGTTACCTAAAGCTAATAGTTCAATCCCTGTTCTCTCCAAAGATTCACTTCTCTTTTCCACCTGCTCTTCTCGGCTATCTATCTCCTCTTTCTCTTTTATGTTTTGTATATCTACTATTTTCTCTATTTTCACAAGTTGTAATATATATCCTAGAGCCTGTAGTGAACTACCTACAATAACAAGATCTGATTCAATCTTTTCTTCTTCCATAAACCCTCTTGTTGTCCCAATAGCCGCTATAAGGTTACCACCTACTTGAAACCATGCTCCTGTAACTTTTAAACCACGTGGGTTCATTTTTTTCATCACCTATATCAAGATTTCCAATTCTTCATTTTTCATTACCGTCTCCTCATGAAATTTACATCCTCTTTCTAATTCATTTCAAACTATAAAGTTCCACCTATAATTTCTTATTTTATTTTCTATATGTAATTTTGTGCATCAATCATTTTACTTTTCATTTTAAATTTAAAGTCCCTCTTTTTAAATAAGGAGTTTTTCGATAGGTATGAAATCAGCAATTTGCGCTTCTCACCTATGCATCATTTTATTTCCTACTTTAGAATGCGATGGTATACAATACTGTTTGATTGTAAATAAAAAGAGTAACCTTTAAAGTTACCCTTATATTCCCAAAAAATCAGTATTTATATCATTATTATTTTTTAACTTCATTTTTTCTTTCCCTCACTTTTCACATCGATATATATAAACTGCACCTAGTTCACCTTTTCTAAAGTTCTCGTTATCTTGCATCCTGATGAAATTGTACTTATGTCTACAATTAGATTTATCAAAATTGTTCTTTAGCCATTCTTTTAGCATAAAACAATCCCCCTTTATGAAAAACGCATTTTATTCTATACTCTTACGCAAGTTCTCAATTTCATTTTGTAATCTTCTAAATTGATCAAAGTGAATTGTGATCGATTCACTATTATTAGTAGTACCCTCTTGTTTTACTAATAGAACGCCTGTCTCATGAAAAATCGCTTCAAGTTCCTCTCTTATTAACACTTTTGTAATATGTGCTGTTTTAATAGCGGATAAAATTGCAATTTCATTAAAGTTTAAGTTTATTTTGTTAGGACAAAACGCTTCTTCAACCAATGTAACATTGTTAGCATGAATAAACGCAACGAGATTACTTGATTTTGTATCTGTTAATTCCACTTCTTTAATAACATTATTCATATCATTGGTCTCTCCTTTAATCTATTTTTACCTGTAAACTTTATTACAGGTTATTTATCTTCATATTAATTTTATCATACTTTCCTTTTGTAAGTTTATTAATTCGAATAAACAGTAATCCCTACCTAGCGTATTCGTTAAATGAACCTTTTGAAATATAACATCATATAGTGGTGTTAACAACTCCTTGTAAAGCAGGTGAAAATTATGCCTTCAGTTGTAGCGAATCTAGTTGTACAAAATAGTAACGGTTCTTTCAACTTAGGTGACTTTTACAACGTTTCTCCTAAAGAAAACACAAAAGCTTATAATGGTTCTGGTGCTTCCAACGTTGGTTTTATTGTAAATACTTTTAATGGTGTAAGTGCTACAAACACATTTGATTCGGATCTTGCAGATCAAAACCAAGTTGGCACTGCTTAAAGGCACTTCTTACGCCTAGGCTATAACGTGTTCACATAATCAAATAAAATTGCCTAGAAATACATTCCCCTCTGTGTATCATATATATAAAAATACACTTATATTGATGGGTAATCATACTGTATTTCTTTTGCTTGTATTACTTTCTGAACCATTTGAATCGTCCCTTGCGTGTCAAAATAATACAAATAATCCCCTTTTTCTCCTACATAATAGTTCAAATTCTGTCCATACTGTGTATAGGCTGATAAACAGCTAGAATCGATTTTTTAAGTACCTAATCTTTTTCTCCATTTCCCTGGGGCCGAGCAGCTAGCTGTTTTTTCATATTCAATTAAAAAACTGCAAACGATAAAAAGAAGCCTATTTCTAAAATTCAGCTTCTTTCACTTCACATCGATTATATCAATAGTCGTAAACATGTGCGTTCGATAAAATGCATCCGTGCAAGTCACAGTCTGTTTCATCGGATTTATATGCACAACAGTCATATAACTAGTAAGCACATACCCCTCTTCATAATATGTAACCAATACCTCTTCTTCCGACAGCAACGAAGATAATAGTTTATCTTCTATTCTATCTTGCGTTTCTTTAGTTACCATTGGCCTCGATACTTTCAGTTGTTCCCCAAGTATCTTTCCTATACCGAGAAATTGTTCCGACATTACAGTAAACGGAACCCATTCCCTTCTTTCTCTTCCTTCTGGTATTTTTACATTATTCATATTCTATATCCCCCTTAATTATTTGTTTCTACATCTTCTTTAAAAATATTGTTATAAATGATTTCACGAAATATATACACAAAAGAGAACATCCGTTCTAATTATACACGAACTAACGTTCTTTTTAAAGGGGGATATGGATATTTATTCATATTAATTCTAACAAGCAAAAAAGTGAGTCTATCTCGAAAGATAGACTCACTTTTTTCACCAATAATACGTATTTTATGTACATTCAATCTTCACTTCTTTTAACCGTGATTATACTACTGTTCTAATTCCATCATCAATACTAAGCTGTACATTGCAGATCAATAAAATAATTATCCTTAAATCTCCATTGCAATTCTTAATATTTAGATGTAATATTGTATTGTCTTACTATCTATTTATAACTCACACACTAATTAGAATAGGAATCCTTAACGGGTTCCTCTTTCTATATGTAAAATGAAATTTCAAGTATCATTACAACTTTATACGTATCCGTTAAACACCTAATCATTATATTTTTTTGTCAATAACTAATCCCCGCCTAACCCCCTCGCTTTCATTGAACGATAAAGAGAACGCCATAATCCTTTTATGAATAGGAGATATAAGCGGTCAAGCTTATACTACACGATAATATATACCATAAAAAAAAGCACCTCGCCCAGGTGCTCACAATACATGTGAAGGTAACTAACACGTCAGGAAAGAACTTTCTTTCTCATTATATGACGTTTCAATTTTATTATGCATAGAATATTTTATACTTCATTCTTCACTTACTACTAAAAAACAGAAATCTAATAACATGCAGATTTCTGTTTTTTATCTTCATACCATTTATAAAATGTCTATCTTATTTTTTCTCTATTTCTTTAAATGTATCTTTAAAATCTTTATCCGATACTTTAATATCAGCATCCTTCAATACTTCATCAATAACTTGCTGTTTCCATTTACCAGTTTGATCTTGTAAACGTTGTTGCTCCAAATCTTTACGAATTTGATCCTTTACTTCATCAAAAGGTTTCAATTCTTTTTTATCTGTTACTTTAATAATATGGTAGCCCAAAGAGGATTTAATAGGATCACTCACTTGCCCTGCATCTAATTTATATGCAGCATCTTCGAATTCTTTTACTGTTTTACCAGGTGCAAAATTAGGTACTTCACCGCCCTGTTCTTTTGAACCAGTATCTTCCGAATATTCTTTAGCTAACGCTGCAAAATCTTCCCCATTATTCAATTTATCTTTTACTTCTTTAGCTGTCTTTTCATCTCCTACCAAAATATGACTCACTTTTATTTCTGGCTTATGGTTTGCTTTCACATCTTTTTCTGTTACCGTTGCCTTCACAGCTTTCTCAAGTGCAATTTCTGGTTTCATTCTTTCTTTTAATTCATCTTCATTTTTAAGTCCTGTTTGCGCTAAAGCAGTTTTAAAACTATCACCCATTTGATTTTTCGCTGCTTCTACTTGTTTTTTAGCTTCTTCGTCCGAAACCTTATATTTATCTAGCAATGCTTTATTTAACATCATTTGATATAAAGTACGTTGTCCATATGTTTGTTTTAACTCTTTATTTAATTCTTTTTCTGTAACATTCCCCACCTTGGATGATGCAATGTTTTCTGAAGAACCACAAGCAGATAAGGCCAGTGCCATACAAGTTAAAATGGTTCCCATAAAAATTCTTCTTTTCTTCAAATCAAATACCTCACTTTTTTATAAATATCTGAAGATAAATATACATTAGCATTGTGAAATCGATGTGTTTTCTATAAGAATTTCTTTTCATTCCCTTTCTCTTCCTATTAATATATTATTATACTTTATAGAAAAAAGGCTCCTCGCAAAATTTAACAGTAAGAGTACCATCATTACAACTTTTAAGTAATCATCGAACTCCCTACACCTTCACTTCGTTTAGAGGAGGCGGTCTGCTCAATTAAAATGATAAATAAAAAACATAATATCTCTGTATTACAACTAAAATATTATGCTTTCCCATATACCTTCACCTTTCATCGTTAACACGCTATTAATGATAACTTTTTTCCACTATATCCGATAAAATATTCCGCAATCAGCGAAATGAATGAAATAACAATACTCATAAAAAATCCGACTCATAAGAGTCGAATTTTTTATCGTTATTTAATATTTATATGTTCTTCTTTTATCCATGTATTCTTCCCTATATCTACATACCCATTCTGATGATTCCAAACTCGATAAGGAACCCTGCCATCAACTGCACCTGTATCATTTCCGTTTGGTCCATCAAATGTGTGAATTTCATAACCAGGAGGATATTTCGAATAAGCATAGAACCACTGTACATCAAAGTGTTTCAAATATACCCACTGTTTCTCATTACCTAAACAAACCATATCCTTATCAGCGCCACCCCAATATCCACTTAAAATTAAATACGGAATTTTTTTCGTAATGCGTCCAGTAAATTGTGGGTTCGCAGGATTTTCATATAAATTCACGCCATAGCCATCCGCATATTTCGAAACGGCGACACCAATACCATTTCGTTGTCCTGAATTTTCACTACCAATTTGAACCGATTGATTTGAAGTTACAAACCAAGAAAGTGGCTTATCTCCAATTAATTGATTCAAATCACATTTCCCAATACCAGGTACATTTCCAGTATCAGTGTATTGCCAAAGATCACATGGATATGCTGGCTTGTTTCCCCCATAGCGTGGGATCCATGTAAAATCAGCTACTATATTCCGCGCCCCAAACGATATATAAGTGTGATGCCCTACATACAATCCAACTTTTTTAGCACCTAACCGACGCAATTCATCGATAAATGCTTGTGTACCACCTTGCATATCTCCCATCGTTTGAATCTCTATATCGGATACCCAGAACTTAGCTGTTTTATCACCACGATTCCAAAAATCTTGTGCCTCTTTTCTAGCATCTGCGATAGAAACGAAACGGCAAAAAGCATAGTTACCAAAGGGAATACCTCGCTTTTTCATTTCAACTGTATAACTTTGATACATAGAATCTACTGTAGTGGAACCATCTTGTACTCTAGCAATAACTAAATCTAATTGCAGAGCCGCTACATCCCAATTGATATTACCATTCCACTTTGAAATATCTACAATATATCCCATGATTGATCATCTCCTTTTTATTATCATATTCAAAGCTTGTTTTATCACCAGACTATCAGCCTAATACAAGCTCTTCATATAATAAATAAGGGTGGTCTCATCAATTTTAAAAAAAGTATTCTCTACTTGTTCTTCCTTGATAGTTTAAAAACTCAATCTACCGGAAATAGATTCTATATATGTATGTAGTTAACTACCAACTAGTTATAATAGAAAATGTGTTTTCAATAGCTTTTTGAAAAGATAAAAATACACCCTACAAAAAGTTTCCTATAATTCACTAATCCTTTTTAAACTTTTCACATTGGCTATCTCCTCTACATCATTTAAACGCTATATATTGTATAATTGATTTTTATATGAAGTTTAAAATCTTTAAAGTAGGATTTCATTATCTTCTCACTTCTCTTTTATATAATGAAACTAAGCTCATTTCGAAACGTATTATAGATTGTTATTTCAACTTGGTACGTGCTCTTCTCGTATTCGTATGTTTTTATATTTTAGTATTAAGCAAAATTGATATTAAAAACAAAACTATACAACGAATAAAAGAAATGAAGTATAAATAGTCAGAAAATCCAAACTCTTCAACCTCCTCCGATGCTATTATTTACTTCTCTGCTTCCAAACCCCATTGCTTTAGCAAATCTTTTTCATTTCGCATCGTATGAATTCCCCTTAGATGAAATAAAAACCAAAGAGATGAATTCTCCTTATTAAACGAAAATCCCTTCGATTTATCTGATTCTTCATGCTGAGAAAGTTTTTTTAACCACTTTCATTCTAAAACTCCATTTAAAAAAATTCATTGTATACGTAGTATAAACTATAAGATGAAAATCAAAAAGGAGTATCCGGACCATTGGATACTCCTATGTGAATAGAGAGAGGTGTAATAGGAAAAAGTGGTTGAACTCGTCCTACTCTTTACTATATGCTTGTTTCATTTAAATGGTGCAATCAAAAAAGCCTTTGTTTACTCATCTTGTGTTCTAAAGTCGTTGTATAGTCGCTATTACCACCTACTCATCGGATCATGTCCTATCCATTTCTTGAGGTCAGAATCTTCTAGGGAGAAAATATACATGAGTTGAATGACCTATTGAATTCGAGCAATTAAATTTTACTACCAACTGTTTTGTGTTCTATCGTCACATTATGATAAGATGGTCATATATTATTGTGAAGCAAGAAAGCTTCTAACCTACTTTTCAATATTCACTTTTCCTTGAAGAGCACTATTCCATAGTGCTCTTTTTGCATGCACAAATACCTCCACTTCATTGACAGCATCATGGGATAGCAATCAAATTACAAGAATGTAGAGTTCATATAACGTTTTTATATAGTTGCTCTTCTCTAGCCGTTACTAAATATAGTTATAACTTGAGTAATCTTTGAAGAAAAGAAACCATAAAGAAATGTATGATTCTTCCTATCCTTTTCGCAATCGGAATGGACGCATTTTTCATGCGAGGCGGAGTCATCCGCTGTTCTTTTGTGCGCTTATATTTCTGAATCACATCTCGACACAAAATTCGATATAAATCATACATTTTATGACATACACAATCATATTAAATTTTTTTACTTGTTTTTTCATTTTCTAACATGATATTTTTATTGTAATGAATTTCAATGACTTGAACTTTATATGCAATTATTTCAGATAAACAACAAGTAACTTTAGGAGGTTATTGATTTGCTATTAGATGTAAAAGCGTTCGCAAAAGCTACTGGATTAACTGTAATAACATCTTTAGGAGGAGATATTTCATTTGCTATTCATTTTGAAAATGTAAAGAACACAATATCCATGTTTATAAAAAAGATGGCTTACTGTTTGCAAAGATCATAAATAAACTAAATTAAAACTTCATTTCTCTAGTCCGATTTGAATAAAACTCCAAATTATGTACATACTATACTTAAACTCATGAATGACCTCTAATATTTTTTCTCCAATCTCCCTGGAGTCAAGCAGCTAGCTTTTGCTAGCTGCTTTTTTCATTCATCCTCATAATAAAAAAGACATCTTCAACTTGAGAAAATGTCTTTTCCCGATTTAATAAAATAATTTCGGACTATTTTTGTATTGCTTGTACTGCCTTTACTAATCAAAAAAGATGATACACCCGTAGCATTCGTATCACAATTTGTAGAAAATAAAATCGGTATATCACATACTTCATTTTTCATTACACCACTAAATACATTTGCTACAACTTATACGAGAATAACATAATTTCTATAAACCGAAATTAGAGGACCGACTGTTACACTAGGATCAGCCCTTACTGAATCATTAAGTTCATTAAAATAAGTGCTCCATGGCGGTGCAAGTTGAACTTGTACATTTTCTTGTATTCTTTTTTATAACCTCCTTATATATTTCTTGATATAATAATATACAATTACTTACAGGTTGCTTCAGGCATCTACATATTTGTTTTATAACGAATTAAAGATTGGTTTCATTTATTTTATGAGCTAAAAAAACAAGTTCAAAAAAAACAATTAACCTAATTAATTGTTTTTTCGATTTATGACCTTATTTTTGATTTTCGATAGTATGCCAACAAAGATGAATTCAAATAATGCACGCGGTATATATATGAACCATAACTTCAAAATCGCCTTTATCTCTTTAGAATTTGAATCATCCACATGAATCCCCCTAATTGATATGGATTTAACTTATAAAAGGATACAAAACTATCTCACAGGAAAATTATACCACATTTAACTTTAATAATATGAAAATTTACTAAAATCAGTATGTTTTTGTCATTACTTACATTTTCTTACCGAAAAATAAGATACTAAACCAATTACGGAAAAAGATGAATTGTTTTAAATGTAGGAAAACGAATATTATGTACAAATAAAAAGTGAAGGTGAAACAAAAAATGAACAACGTTTCTATACTTTACCTGCTTATAAGGAAGATAGGGTGGAAGAAAAAGTTATATTCACAAACGCAAAATCAAAAAGCAGACAATTTAAAGAAAATGTTTTTTACACCTTGATCTAAAAAATAAAGATAAAACAGAAATAGCAGATGGAAAAGTTATTTCTTGTGAAGAGCTTAAAGAAGAAGCTTTACCTACAAAAGCCAAAGAAAAATTCAATTTAAAAGGAACATCTAAATAAAACCTCTTCAGTGATTACATATAATCACTGAAGAGGTTTTATTTCCCTTATGCAGTTGGAGATGGAAATCTCGCTGCTTCAAAGTGTGTAACACCCGCAGATGTATCAATAACCCCAGCAATACTACTCTGAGCAAAAATTTCTACCTGATCTCCTGCTTCTAATTGAAGTATCGTAGAGACGTTAACTACATTTCCAAAATTTATTGGGCCAAAAAAATCGTTATCTATTGCAATAGCAAAATTTCCATTCACACGAATTTCTACCCTTGCTCTATAATTTAAGTTAGTATTATTTGGTAAAAAACCGATTGTTCCAAGAACAGAATATACCCCTCTAGTTCGTGGGCTAAAGATGGATGTAGCTGGATTATATTCATTTGCTAAATCAAATTGTTCATTTTGGAATAAAACTTTGACAAAAGTATTAACGGGAACATTTTGAGTCATTGTATTTCTCGCTCTAAAAGCAGATGCTCTTACAAGATTATACAGCTTATCATCAGAACAACACTCCACTTTTACATTGACACAAGGTTTTTCCTCATGCTTTTTATCGCATTTTTCATAATATCCATCATATTCGTCATAACATTTACTGCTTTTTTTATGACAATCATGATGTTTCTCTTTGTAACTATTACAATATTTACAATAGTAATAATACAAATCAATCCCTCCTTTCAATCTATTCAATACATATTATGCTAGATAGATTGAAGAAGTTTGGACAAGTTGTTACTACTTTTAATTAATATGCCACACCCCAAACCCTACGGATCTCCTTTTCATCGATGTCTTCAAAGAATGGATAACTGATTGATTCATACGATACGATACGTTTCGCTCCATTCAATTAGTTCTTAATTAAAAGGATTATTTTGTATACATTTCAATAAAGCACTTCTTAAGTTCCACCCCATTGGTAATAACTATATAATGAAACTAATTACATATTAGGAGTGTCATAGATATCTGATATAATGCGTCTCTTTGTTTTAGTACTGATTGTAATTTATTTATTTTTTTCCGTAATGATGGAATTTAAAAAGCCACAAAAAAGTGTTTTCTGGTTTTCAATTGAAATCTTGTTTCTTACAAGAATAGTATCGTTAATAAGAGAAATTTTAATTAAATATATTTAACATAGTTCTCTTCTCCCTCTGCATAAAACTCAACATTCCGTCAATACTACAGGTAGGCAATAGCCGAAACTCATTTAAACGTCCCTATTCTTTCTCCTTTTCCCTTGGAGATTTCTTTGAGCCAAGCAGTTAGCTTTTGCTAGCTGCTCTTTTTCTTTTCATTTATTAATTTCTTCATTACATCTTCCCTGTCTTTTTGAGATTTGATAAAATATACTTTCTCTTTATATGGCTCCAACTTAATAAATAATTGTTCCTTCTCGTATGTTCGATAATCTTTTTCCCACCCAAACATATTTTTTAACGCTTTTAAAGACGGCTTATATTTAGAATTCTCAAGTCCTAACTTTTGTTTAAAAAATCGTTTGACAATTTGGTAACGATTTTTTATTTTGGATACGTCCAGTACAATGATTACATCTGCCGCTTCAAAACTGGCATCAGACCATTTAAACTGTACACCTTCAATAACCCAATCGTTTTGAATAACAATTTCTTTTAATAAAGCTAGTTTCTCATCAATTGGACGACGTGTATCACTTTTTGGATCACGAATCCAATGGATATCATCTAATTCATATCGAGGAATATTCAATTCTTTAGCTATTTGTTTGGAATACGTTGTTTTACCACTTCCAGTAGAACCTGTAATGTGTATTTTCATAATTCACCTCCCTTTTTACAAAATGAAATTTTTGTTAAATTATTCACACCAAAGAAATCAAAATTTATAATACTCATCTTTTAAAAGAGAATATACCTTGGAATCACAACACCTATCATCAATTATTACGTTTTGTCTCAATGTCCCTTCGTATGTCATCTTTAACTTTAGCATAACTCGTTCAGAAGCTATATTCCTTACATCACATCTTCCTTCAATACGATTCAGATCTAATTCTTGAAAGCCAAACTTTATTACTTCTTCTAAAACTTCAACAATAAGTCCCTTTCCCCAATACACCGGACCAATAACAGCCCCTAAAGAGGCGCTATTATGTAGTTGTTTCCAGATACCACAGGTGCCAATCACTTTTTGGTTTTCCTTTAAAAGGATGGACCAAATAAAAGATTTCCTCTTCTTATTTGTTTCAATCATATTTTCTAACAAAATTCGAGTTTCATCTTTAGTTTTGTGTACTTCTCTAGGTACATATGTAGTTGTTTGAGGATCCGAATAGACTTGAAATAAATTGTCTAAATCCTGTAACTCTAGTTTTCTTAGTAAAATTCGCTTCGTTTCCAATTTTTGTACCTCATTTATATTTTTCATCTCTTGTTCCCCTTTCCGATTAAAATAACGCTTTTGTTGAAATATCATTTAACTATTTCAAAACATTCTTCATACAATAATGCTTGTTGCATATATCCAATCCCTACAAGTAACAATCCTTTTTTATAAAACGATGCTTTATACTTCTCACTTAGAATCAAGTCGTAATTGTTATGCCACTTCGTATATATAATCTGCATTTTTCAATCCTACCCTTAACACCGTAAAACGGTTAGTTTTTACTAGATGTTTTTATTTTTAAAATTCGTCCATAATTCAGACATAACCTTCATGATACATTCTAGGAATTTAGTGATAATATTTTATTGTCGAAAGTGACACATTTCGACGATATTCCATAACCTTTTTTCTGGCCATGGATCCCTGCCCTTACACCTAGCAGGGATTCATGCAATTATTCCTTTTTATACAAAATTCGGTCTTATTTTGTTCCTGTTAATCCAAATCCATTTTTACCTCTTTGACTCTCCGATATCTCGTTCACTTCCACAAAATGAGCAGTTTCAACTGGCGCTATAGCGGCGCCCTGCGCAATCCGTTATCCTTGTGTTTATTCAATAAACATTCCGTTCATAATGTAGATAGGCGTTAGCCAGAACTCATTTAAAGTCCCTAGCCTTTCTCCGCTCCCCACGGAGAACCAGCCGAGCAGTTAGCTTTTGCTAGCTGCTCTTTTTTTGTATATTCTTATTTCCATTACATACCAGATAAAAAGACATGCCATTCCCTAACCCACATTACCATCAAGCTAAGATTTTGAAATGCACCCAAAAATGAATTTCTTCTCTCTACATGTATTTATGAGAATTAAGTTCACTTTTTTCATTTACTTATGAAAATTAGGTTCATTTTCTTTAACTTTTATACAACCATTTTTCACCTATCAAAGATATGTTATGACCTCCATTAAATTTATTTAATAAGAAAGGACACTCTAATGGGTGCTCTTTCTTTATCAGCGAATTTTAACCTTTATGTAAGCGAATAGATAGATAGTACTATTCCTTCAAATGTAGCTAACCCTAGTAAAATAAATCCCGTTAAACATACACAATCCGCAAGACAAATTGAAGACTGAGATAACGGAACAAACGATCGACTAGTACCTGATCCATGCAGTTTTATTTTTTCATAATTTATTTCTAAGATTAAATGAAGACATGATATACAATCTTCAAAAGATTGAATCGTTAAATCTTCTAATCGCTCCAACAATTTACTATTAAGAGCACTTGGAAGAGGATACTGCTGGTTTTTTAATAACTCTAATTTAGCACTTCTATATAGAAATTGTAATCGAGATATCATAACGTTTTTCTTTTGCTCAGCTATCGATTTATTATACACTTTATTAAATTCACCTAATAACAGCGCTACTTTATCTCTGTTCCCATATAAATCCCTAGATATTTTTTTCTTTATTTTGTAAGAGTGAACAATAGATTTAATTTCAAGCATTTTATTACACTTCCTAATTACATATTATTTATTTTAATATATTAAAAATAAGTGCCAGTTTTATATCCTTTTAAAGATACAGCCAAGTATCTTTATTTGCTATCGATAAACATTACAATAACCTTACAAAATTGTGACTTTTGATTCTGCCATTACTCAATTAGAAAACAAAAAGCTGCTTAATACAGTAGATATTTAGCGGTACACCATAACCAAAAGAAAAAACATGATTAGATTTTTAACCTAGTCATTGCTTTGTCCATCGCATCTTGGTTTGCATATATATATCTTAACGTTACTCTTTCCAATGAATGATTGAATATTTCCATTAGCAACGCTGTATTCTTTGTCTGCATGTACATGTAATATCCAAATATCTTACGTAATGTATGTGTGTTCCAATCTCATCTAAACCAAACTCTGCTGCTGTACTGCTAAGTATTTTAAATGCCATACTTCTTCCGATTGTTCTATTCTTCCTTGTCTACTCTTAATCAAATACTCATGATCTTCCATCTCTTCAATGTATCATTTTAATTCTCTTCTTAATACTGCGGTAATATGTATACATTTCTGCTTACCTGTCTTCACTTCACGCACCGTAGCTGTATAAATAATTTCAATTTGGCTTTTAGTCCGCCCTTGCCCATTCTTCGGTAACGTTTTGATAGAGAGACTACGCTATCCCCACAGGACTCTTTTTTCAAAGAACTATATAGGTATAGCGTAATATTGATTCTATTTTGAAAAACTCCCGAAAATATCTCCTGTTTTGTCGATAAAAAACCTGTATACACACAGGTCAAATATAGATTATGGGTTCATATATATAATCACTGAAGAGGTTTTATATCACTTATGCAATTGGAGATGGGAATCTAGCAGCTTCAAAGTGCGTACTATTTGCACCATTAACATTTAGTGCAATAACACCAGCAATGCTACTCTGTGCAAAAATTTCGACTCGGTCACCTGCTTGTAGTTGAAGAATGGTAGAAACGTTTACTGCATTCGAAAAATTCACCCCTCCACCAAAAAAGTCATTATCGATAGCGATAGCCGGATTCCCATTTACCCGGATTTCCACCCTTGCTCTATAATCTAAATTCGGGTTATTAGGAATAAACGCAATGGTTCCAAGAACTGAATATACTCCTCTTGTCGCTGGGATAAATGTCGATGTAGCTGGATTGTATTCATTCGCTAAATCAAATTGTTCATTTTGAAATAGAACTTTTACGAAAGTATTCGCGGGAACATTTAGATTTGCTGTGCTGACAGCTCTAAAGGCAGATGCTCTTACAAGATTATACAGCTTATCATCAGAACAACAATCCACTTTTACATTAACACAGAGTTTTTCCTCATGCTTTTTATCGCACTTGTCATAATATTTACTGCTTTTTTTGTGACAATCATGATGTTTCTCCTTGTAACTATTACAATATTTACAATAGTAATAATTCAAATCAATCTCTCCTTTCAATCTATTCAATGCATACTATGCAAGATAGATTGAGAAAGTTTGGACAAGTTGTTACTATTTTGGTTAATAGAATAAAAAGGACTCTACAACAATACAATAGCAACCGCACGAAAAATAATAATTTCATTTTCACCAGAACAAAACTTCGCTTATATAATCCCAAAAGCCTAAGCTATCAATCGAATAGCTACTTTTTGTATTAAAATTTTCGTTTTACATATACTACTTTTGAGCCGTTTTACCAATACGAGTCATTTGGGTATTTTGAATTTCTTCTGCATTTCTGCTTATCCCTATTTGTTGTATAAATAGCTTCATCCACGTCAACACTATTTATGCGCGCGTTTTCTGGTTATCCGTAGTTCTAAACAACAGTAATTTTTCTCCTATAAAGGACAGCAGGTACAACCGCTTGTCCTTTTTTACTTATACTGCATGCTTTCCTTTTTGTGGGTTCAAACAATACTCCTCATGCAGCAACCCCTTTTCCCATTCTGTAAACCTTAGCAACCAAGCTCCCCAACGTTCTGCATAAGTAGCTTCTTGTTGTTTTACTACCTCACAATCACAACCTTTTGTTTCAATTACTTCTCTTCATTCACTTTCATTTTCTGTGATCGATATAACTCTTCGGCAAATAAAGATAACTCTTGTTTTTGGTGCATATTCATAAAAAGCACGTCACCCTTTCTCATTAACATAAGAGAATAGTAACGTGCTTTTAACTTCAAAAATAGCCTAAATCCTTAAGTTGATGGATGTGAGGTGCTACCCTTATGGAAGTTTCACTTTATTATGGACAAGGTGAAACTACGGTTAATTGGTCAGAAAAAGGAACTCCATTTACCGTCGCTGAAGCTGTAAGTGTTATATTTCCAGGTCCAAAGGCAGTAACATTAGCGCTAAAAGATCCATCTGCTTGTGTAAACACTATAGTTGGAGAAACAGTTGCTGCCCCTGTTATTGAGAGAAAAACTGGTATTCCTGCAAATCCCATATCATTGATTAACAAACGACCTGTTGCAACAACGGGAACATTACAATCTTCGCTTGTAAAGGCTAGTTCAAGAGCTATTGCAACACTAGTTATTGGTATTCTTCTAATACAAACTTTGACGATTTCTTTTTCTCTGAATTTAAAAGCAACCCGCAATCCATCTATAAATCCAAAATTTTGTTCTTGGGCAGAAACTTGGCCCAGAATTGCTACACCTGTGACCTCGAAAAGGTCCCCTTCATTGGCATCTTCACGGTCAATGACACATTGAAAAGGGATATCATCAAAAACTTGAAAACCCGGCACTAGAGTGCCATTTTCTAAAACAGCAGTGTAAGTTAACGTTTTATGAACTACCCCGCAAATTACAACTTTTTCTGGGACTACGTTTTCAATATCTGCTTCAACAGTTTGTGTAAAGGTCACGGTACCTGCAAGTGCTGGGGGTACAAGCTGCGTTGTGCGCTCAACAACAACTTGGCAACAAGTTGTTGGATTAATAAGTGGGCAAACCATTCATTATTCCTCCTTAGTTCTATAAATATATTCTCTCAGTACATTTCGAAGTCAAAAGAATGCTATTGCTTCTACTATAGATTATGAAGTAGATACAGAGCATGTATAGGAGGATATCTTGGACAAGATTCCTAATTTTCAACAAATAATTAAGTTGTTTCATGTTAGAAAGATTCGTAACTGCAAATCTAGTCTCTAAAATAACCTAATTTCATATTTATGATGAGCAGATATTGATTTACTTAGTAATCATTTTTATAGAAACTTTTATTACATCTTTCTCTATAAAATTGAAAGCAAGGGTTTGTCTATACGATCGAAAATCATTTGAATTTCCAAAGTTAGCTTCATGTGCGGAAACTTCACCGATTATTTTTTTCTCGATGATGCTAAAGTGATGATCTTCTTGAATGTCCGGTGATTCTATAAGACACTGGAAGGGAACATCATCTTGAATGCTATGATTTGGAATTTCTTCTTTGTGATGTATTACTGCTGTATAAGTAACTGTTTTACGGATAAATCCAAGGATGACGACTACTTCTGAACACACCTTTTCAATCGCAGTAAATATCTGTTTATCAACTTTGACAGTTCCTTTTTTTGCAGGGGGAATTAACTGGATTTTATGCTCTACAATTTGTCTACAGCACATCGTTTGGGATTTAGGAGATTTTAATGATTGTATTGTTTTTTGAGTTTTTGGGGATCGGGATGATTTTATTGATTTTTGAACTTCATAAAAATCTGATAAGTCGATATGAGGGAAATAAGGTGTGCTTATATTGCTGAAATCTTTCTTATGATGTGGATTCATATACGCTTCCTCACTTTTTAATAATATATAGTGTAGAATATGTTTTCTACACTGGATATGCTTGTTTTTGGCGAGGAACTTAAAAAAATGAGCTGTTGTCATATATCGATATAATTCTTCATCAGTGTTTTCAACTTTAAAAATAGTGTACATGCTTAAGTTGATGGTCGTGGGGCGGTACCCTTAAAAGAAAAAATATTGAAATCTCAAGGTCAAAAAGGAAAGATGGCTATGAGAATTTATCCTATTTAGGATAAACCTGTTAACGATCAAGCTACGAAGAGTCAAATGTGGCAACTTATATTCATAGCTTCTTGCATTATAGAACCCTATGCAAGATAACTCTGAACAACCTTTAGTTTATCGTCTAATTGAACGTGCAGGATTTCCTAAAGAAAACATTTCAGAAACTTTAGAACAGCAATATAAAATGCTTGATAAATTAAAAGTAAAGTATGAAAGGATTGATTATTAATGAATATTCTAGAAAAATTAAATGAGGCCTTCACATTAGAAGCTCAGGAATCACCAGCGAGTAAAGAGGCTATTCAAGAATTACAAAAATTCTCATCAATAGATGTACCATTAGATTATTTAGAAGTGATCCAACATAGTACAAATGCAGAGATTAATGTACAAAATGAACTTTACATACGTATTTGGAGCCCTACTGATTGCATAGAGATGAATGAAGCGCATGATATTCAAAAATATATACCAAATTCACTGGCAATCGGTGATGATGAAGGCGGAAAAGCATTACTATATGTAGATGGAAAAGAAGGATTCGGATTATATACAGTGGATTTTGGCGATTTAGATATTGAAGAGATAATTAAAATAGCTCCTTCATTAAAAGCATTGTTAATAGATGGTGTCGGAGTAGAGGAATTGTTGTCATAGTTGAAATAATAACAGCCGACTCATTTATATCGAGTCGGCTGTTATTCTCAATTCACACGTACATATACATTACTAGCTGTAATATAGTATATTTTGCCTTTACTATTGTGCACTCTATATTGCTGTGAATCGTTGACCTTTACTTTTTCGTCAATTATAAACCCTTCACCTACATTTACAGTTCCAGCGACATCTTTATCCTGCTAAGATAGAGAATCATAAGAATCATAGAAACGTAGGTTGTCCATTTTGGATACAACACGCTTCCCTGCATCTTGATTTACTACTTCTTTCTTCTCAAACTTAATGTAAGATGGATTATTATATACCCACTGATCTCCACCAAGATTTAACCATCTACCTTTTTCACTCCATACTTGATATACATCTGCTTTATTTAATTTTCGTTCTTCTCGTTACTACGCTTTTTGTCTCCGCTATTGTTTTTGATTTTGTTGTATTTATAAGTTTTTAAGTAGTTTACCAATGATGAGATGTATTCTTGCTAATGTATAATAGCCCTGATCTTGTAATACGATAAGAACCATTTACGCACTGTTCACCCTTTATTACATCCCATATATAAATTTGACATATCTCCTTGTCACCTACACGAAAAAGTATATGGCAACAACTGATTACGGTTATAAATATTGTAATGATTTTGTTTACTATCCACAGAAACTAACACATGAGGGCTTCAGCTCTCTTTTTTTATTTACATTCGACAAAACAAGAAAAAAGACGCATTACTGGAATTACTATTTAATGATGTCCAAAAAGCTTATGAGGAGCTTGATGGACGTCAACAAAAACGTTTCGCTAAACAATTAGCGTTGTATGTCAAAATGTTACGTGATAACAAAGGTATACTATGATTTGATTTCATCATAAAAAAAAATCATTTCCATTTGCTAGAGGTGAGATTTCACATAATTTTACCAAATATGACAAGAGAGCCATTTGGCTCTCTTTTTTATCTTATTCCGACAAAATGTGACAAAATAGGTGTAACTGTTTTTGTTATGCTTGGGTGGAAACCTTACATTTTTGGAGGATGAAAATGAAAATGTCTAATAAAATGCTTATTTTAAGTAGTCAGGAATATAAAAAATCCCAAGGGAATATTAACATCATAATTACAGATGAAATTAAAAGTAAATCTAAGCAAATCGAAGAATCTAGAACACAGAAAGCAACTGAAGTGAATTTGACAAAATACTGATTTGATTTCCATTTTCTCAACAATCAATATAGATAAATATGGTAAAATGTTTATGGGATGGGTTAACTTGTTATATCCTTGTACTGTAAGAAGAGATCTTATTAAAATTAAAGTGGTTATCAAGTCAGAGGAAGGCACCTTAGGATGTCTTTTTTTACGGCAATATATCAATGTTTTCTTTGTTATAATTGGTAAGAATTTTTACATTTTACAACGACATACCATGATTTGATTTCATTTCATTATTCCTTAAATAACAAAAAGTAAATTATTAATAATTCACTTTTTGTTTCTATAATACAACCTCATAAATATTAATATATTGTATATATAGTAAAGATTCACTTTATAAAAAGGAGGAATATTATGACTGAAACAAACGTATCTTCAGGAGTCGATTTAAAAAAAGATGTAAAATTTTCTATTATAATTCCTGCACACAATGAAGAAAAGTACATTAGCAAATGTTTAGATTCAATTTCAAAGGCATCAGAGGCATATAAAGATCAAACTGAAGTCATAGTTGTTTTAAATCGTTGTACAGATAAAACAAAGGAAATAGCAAAGTCGTATAACTGTATTACATTAGAAAATAACGATAAAAACTTATCCAAAATCCGAAATGCAGGGGCCAAAATAGCTAGCGGAGAAATAATTATTACTATAGACGCTGACACCCAAATGACAGAGTCTATGTTGTCTAATGTAGACAACTATTTAGCCTCAGATAAATACATTGGCGGCGGGGTAACTGGGAAGTTTGAAAGAATATCTTTAGGAATATTCGTTTCCGCAATATTAATAATAATCCCCTTATTTTTTAAGTATGGAGCTATATCTGTAGGGATTTTTTGGTGCTACAGAAAAGACTTTATGGCGATCAACGGATTTAATGAAAACATGCTTATGGCAGAAGATGCAGATTTTGCTAAACGGTTAAAAGAATGGGGAAAGCAAAATAATATGAAATTCGGTACAATTAAAAATGGAATGATAACTTCGTGCAGAAGATTTGATAAATTTGGAGACTGGGCTTTACTTAAAAATCCAAAAATAATCTCAGCCTATCTAAAAGGAAATGATAAAAAATACGCAGATAAAACTTATTATGATAACCAAGAAAGATAACTGGGAAGATTCTTAAACAGATCATCATTAAATGAACTAGTGAAACAAGATAAATAAGATTCTTTTAGTTTTATCCAATATAAACTTTTTTGTTAATAGTTTACTCTCATTTCTCTGAAATCATTAACTTTGCACAAAATCTCCTAATAAATATTGCTAAAATTAAGATGGTTCAAGTCAGAGAAAGGCACCTTAGGGTGTCTTTTCTTATATGTAAAATTGCATAATAACACCAGTTAACATAGTGTTATTATTTTATTATAGATCTACTCTATATTTTTTTCGTTAATCCTGTTGAAACCCTACAGAAAAACAATTGGTAAACTAAAGAACTGAAGGAAGGCACTTATTGAGTGTCTTCCTTCGGTTCTTAAAGGACCTGCTCATATATTATTTAAAAACATACAGTAATGTAAATCCATTAAAACTCATGTGTAACCCCTTATTTTCTCCTCTTATCTAAAGGAGGAATTATTATGGGCTTTAGTTGTGGCAGTTGTGGCTTCGCTGGAGGCTTTGCCTTAGTCGTTGTACTCTTTATATTATTAATCATAGTTGGAGCTGCTTGCTTCTGCTAAAAAACAATCAGAAAGGACACTCTTATAAAGTGTCTTTTCTTTATGAAAAAATCCAACACAATGTGCAGGGATCAAAAAAATGCATTGTAACTACATATATAAATTATTTACCAATATAAACGCGAACGAGGAATTGGTGGAATACTAGGATGATAAACCCCTGGAGAATGGATAATAGGATGAGCTGATACTCCATGACCTACGCTAGGATGAGGAATTGGATAATGAGGGAGATGATCATAAGGATAAAGACCGTGTTGGCACCTGGAGGTGGGGATGCAAAAGTCCAATCGGCGTCGACACCATATATAGACCAATCACAAGTCGCTCTCTCATACCAAGTAGCAAAATCACCGGGACTGTATCGTCCAATATGAACATGTGCTCCTCCATACGAACGGCCTGAATCGTCCACCACTAGCAAAACAACGAAATCACATTCCTCTACCGATAAAACACCCTATTAAAATTAAAGTGGTTCAAGTCGGAGGAAGGCGCCTTAGGGTGTCTTTTCTTTTATAAAAACATAGATCCCCACTTAGAAACAAGTGATTTTAACAACATTATAGAAGCTATTTTGTACGTAAGAAATTTGTAAGGAATAGGTAAGGAAAAAGAGATTTTCATTGTTTATGATAAAAATATAAGGAGGTGTGAAAGGCGGAACAGATATGACTTATATATGTAAAACAAACCAGTAACAAGAGTGTTTCAAGGAAAAGAAGTAATTTCTGGGGTTAACATACATGTAGAAAAAGAAGTATTTACCTAGGACAGAATGACGTTTGTAAAAATAATAATTTTGAAGATGATTACGAATTCAATGTTAACCTTTTATCTTTGGTAGAAATGATAGTGGTGTGGTTAGTATGAAACAGCGAGCAACCACCTATACAATATGAATAGAGGAGAGGAATGTCTTATGAAAACACGGAGTCAGTTTACATTGGCAAGTTTGGCCCTTTTAATAGCTGGAGGTTCCCTGTTATACACAGCGCCAACTTCAATTGTAAAAGCAGAGCCCACTCAAAATATATCTAGTTCGTTACAAACAAGCACTCAACGAGATCATAATTCCGTCAAACAAGCAATGCGGGATACATTGCACCTTGGATTCCCGGGGATACTTGTTAAAACTTCTGAGGGTGGAAAAACGTGGAGTTATGCTACTGGGATCGCGGACCTAAGAACCAAAAAACCAATGAAAACAAATTTTCGCTTTCGCATTGGTAGCGTGACGAAGACGTTCACCGCAACGGTTGTACTTCAATTAGCCGGAGAGAACCGCTTGAATCTAGACGACTCCATCGAAAAATGGTTGCCTGGTGTCATTCAAGGAAACGGATATGATGCTAAACAGATTACTATCCGGCAGATATTGAACCATACAAGTGGCATCGCTGAATACTCAAGGTCAAAAGAAGCTGATTTTACAGATACAAAAAAATTGTTTACCGCTGACGAACTAGTGAAGATTGGAATTTCGATGCCCCCAGACTTTGCCCCAGGAAAGGGCTGGTCCTACTCAAACACAGGATACGTATTACTGGGTATCCTTATTGAAAAAGTAACCGGAAACAGCTATGCGGAAGAGATTGAAAATCGGATTATTGAACCACTTGAATTGGAGAATACATTCCTACCTGGCAATTCAAGCGTTATTCCAGGCACCAAGCATGCACGTGGATATTTACAACCAGACGGAGCAAGTGAGCTAAAAGACGTTACATATTTTAACCCAAGTATAGGTAGCTCGGCTGGAGAGATGATTTCTACTGCTGACGACTTGAACAAATTCTTCTCTTCCTTGCTCGATAGCAAATTACTGAAGAAGCAGCAACTAAAAGAAATGCTTACTACAGTTCCTACTGGAAGAGCAGATATTGGCGATGGATATGGTCTTGGAATCTATGAGACTAAGCTTCCAAATGGTGTCTCGATATGGGGACACTCAGGTGGCATTCCAGGGTTTGGTACTTTTGCTGGAGGTACACTTGGAGGAAAGCATACGTTGGCCGTCAGTTTGAACAGTATGGGTAGAGCTAACAATCCTGACCCTTTTAAAAATATTTTACTTGCTGAATTTAGCAAGTAAGTAACAAATGAAATTGGATAAATTTTTTCATAGTTTTGATAGTTAAACATATACCTTTCTGGTTCAAAAAACCAAAAGTCAAGATCGTTCAATTCAAAAAAAGGCACTTAAAGTGTCTTTTTGTACGCATTAAAAATCCCACCTATTTCCGTAGGTGGGATTTATCTTTATTACACAATACCAAAGTATACTCTCTTTTTCTCACAAACTTTATGTAATTATACATATTTATAAAAATTACACTAAACAAATATTACATGTAATAAAATACAAATTGTGGATACGTTCTATAAAGCAGGTTCTTTTGAAAGGCGTAACATATCGATCATTATAGAAGACGTGGCGTCACTCTAATACTAATCTCAAATCTCTTGTATTTTGTGAACTAACAATCTGGTGTCTTTTATAGGGTGTGTTTACACGTATAACAAAGGGGTAATACGGATAAATTCGTATTACATGAACATGGTTCAAGTCGGAGAAAGGATCCTTAGGGTGTCTTTTCTTTATTTTTCAAAGGACCTGCTCATAGATTATTAAAAAGCATAAAGTAATGTAAATCCATTAAAAATCATGTGCAACCCCATGTTTTCCCCTCTTAATTTAAAGGAGGAACTATTATGGGCTTTAGTTGTGGCAGTTGTGGCTTTGCTGGAGGATTCGCCTTAGTTGTTGTGCTCTTTATATTATTAATCATAGTTGGAGCTGCTTGCTTCTGCTAAAAAAACAGTCAGAAAAGACACTCTTATATGGGTGTCTTTTCTTTATGAAAAAATCCCTACACAATGTGCAGGGATCTGGAACCAACATCTATATTTACATTTGGTTACTATAAAATCTCCTCTTGTCTGTTCTATTTTATAAATTTACTCGTTAGACACATTACACTTCTAACTTTATATAGAGGTACCGCCCCATCTCCTTCAACTTAAGGAATTGAATTATCCCCCTACCGAAAAAACGGCTTATTTTCGGTTTTTTTAATTTAGGAAAAACATAGATAAATACGATAATTGGTAGTACGTATGGAATGTAAAAAATAACACCCTTATATACTTGGGATCGCATAGACCTTCACATATACATCATATTTTGCTGCTAACTAGCTTCTCTACCATATCATCTAACGCATTTTTTCAGGTATAAAAACGCTGCTTCTCTTCAATCTTAGTCATCCCTCTTTGTGAATACATACCGTCCAAAAGTAACCACATGGAGTAAACTATTTTATATAAAAAAGAAGTTCGTTTTTTATCATTTCTGGAACATTATTTTTTCTTTCACAGCTTGTACATCAAATGATAAAAAACTTCAGCAAAATTGAAACTACACCTACTTCATATACAACCGAGGCGTTACAAGAAGCATTTTCTAATGAGATGCCAATCGATCAATATATCACTAAGAAAAAAAGATGAATATTGAACATCTTACAAGATATTTTTTCATATTCAAAAAACTATCTTTTCACATATTTATTTACTACTTTTTGTAGTGTGGATCGTTTATATTTTTCATTTGCACTTTCTATTTCTTTAACAGCTGCATCAGTAATTGCATTAATAAAATCAACTTTATTAACTGGCATCTCTTTTTTATATACAAGGTTTTTCTTATTTTCTTTCGATTCCATAATACGAAGCTCGATGGTCTCTTCACTCTTATTTTTTATTCGATGCTTAGTTAAATAACACTCAATTTCTACATAATCAGTAGTACTAGGAATAATTTGATTCTCATTATTAACAACAAAATACTTACTTTTTCTAATACTATCTATAATTTCTTGTGCATAATGACTATCTATAAAAACATACTGCATATATAGCCCTATACTTTTTTGCATATAGAAAAAACCATAGGGTAAATTGAACTTATTAATATATTTATAATAATATCCTTCAGTCTTCATAAAATTATCAAGCATTTCATTAAACTTTTTATAAGAAAAATTTATACCCGTAATTTCTCTAACAAAGTCATATATAATGTCTGGATATAATTTTATTAATTTTAGTAACTCATTATTTTTTTCTTTATCCTTTCTTTTATCACATGTACTAAAAGAATCTGGATTTGAAAGTGGACAGTTATCATATGCTTCTTGACTATAATTAGCTAATCCCTTCACATTATGCTTATAATGCCGTGCATGCGTATTTTGTTTTTTTAGACTCTTATCTAAAGTTTTATCTATATATAAATTTACTAGCTTTGACGGATTGTTGCATCCTGGACAAACTGCAAAATACTTCATTTCTTTTTTATCTTTGTAATAATAAGGTTCCCTTTTATCTGTATAATGCTCATAGATTTCTACAGTAATAGGAAAAACTTTATTACTTTCTGTTGTTAATTTAAATATATCCATATATTCACAACGCCTTTCTAAATAGATTAGTATTGAAAACATAATGAAATTATACAAATGATACTGACAGCCCTACAACAATAATACTGAATATTATTGTTATTTTGAATATAAAAGGCGTATTTTCTTAGAAAGCATTCAATACAAAAAGTTGTTTTCTCATACCCACATAACACCGACTTTTCAGATAGGAGAAATCGTTCTTCAGTCACTTCAGTAATGATTCCTTCCCCAGCATAGACATTACCGCTTATAGTCTCGATATTCAAATCACGTAATTGATGTAATTAGTCCCCCTACTGCTGGTGCCGATGCCAAAACGGTAAATACATGGACTGAAGAAGAAGTTCTTCAATTTCTAAATCACGCAAAAGAAAGCCGCTATTACATTGCTTATTTACTTGCTATTACATGTGGAATGCGTAAAGGAGAAATTTTAGGACTACAATGGAAAGATATTGATTTTGAGAGACGAACTTTATCTGTTAATCGTTCCCTCTCGCATATCACCAAAGAATTTCATGAGCCTAAAACATCTACAGGAAAAAGATTAATTGTTCTGCCTGAAATTACTCTACAGGCACTTCAAGAACATCTTCAGAAAATATATGAAGAAAAAGAACGGTATGGCGATGGATATAATAATTATGATTTAGTCTGTCCTACCTTTAATGGTAACCCCTGCAATTTCAGAAGTTTGACACAGCTCTGGAAAAAGCTTATAAAGAAAAGTGAGGTTCCTGATATTCGGTTCCACGATCTAAGACATACCCATGCAACATTAATGTTGAAACAAGGTATTCATCCAAAGATTGTTAGTGAACGATTTGGACATAAAAGAGTAGGCATCACATTGGACACCTACTCACATGTTGTACCAGACCTACAAGAAAAAGCAGTCGAAGATTTTGCAAATAATCTATTTCAAAAACACTAATGTTTGCAAAATGTTTGCAAATACGAATTTTGCATAAAAATACTAGCAGATTCGTATAAATTTGAAAGGAGCAAAAAACATGAAAGAAATCAAGAGCGACAAGGAATTCAAGGACATTATCGCAAGCGGGGAGCCAGTAGTTGTTAAGTTCTTTACAACATGGTGCCCAGATTGCGTACGTATGGACAATTTTATCGAAGATGTAATGGAAGAGTTCAATAAATTTGAATGGTATTCTATTAATAAAGATGAATTCCCACAAATCGCTGAAGAGTATCAAGTAATGGGTATCCCAAGTTTACTTGTATATCAAAATGGTGAAAAACTAGGTCATTTACATAGTGCAAATGCAAAAACAGAAGAGCAAGTTACTGAGTTTTTAGAAGCATACTAATTCAAACAAAATATTTATGTAATAAATTTTTAAAGAGGACGCAAAGATGCGTCCTCTTTAATGTATCTCTCTTCCAAAAAATGTAAAAACAAAAACATCTTTTGTCCATTTCCCTTTCCCATACATATATAATACAAACCGCTAATACTGGTTAATACAACAAGGATAGAAAAATATATCCAATTTTTGTTATTTCCACTCTTTAATCCCTCTATAATTTGTTCCTTAGTATTTCCAATATAAACAAATTTCCCGTATCTATTAGGTAATTCTTTTATTACCTTTCCCTATATTGACCCACACACAACTACATTCTCTTTATTTTCTACTGCTCCAAATGAATAAAAGCGTTTTGTTCCATCTGCTAACTTTGCAGCATTCGCCTGAATATCATTTATTCTTGTTGAAATTACATTTTGATTATTTAATTCCATAAAGGGTGTTTCAAGAGACACATTTTCTTTATTAATTAATTTTAATTCTTTATTTCCAATATGTATTGGTTCATTATAAAAAGCTGTCACTTGACCGTTACTCTATAAAGAACGATTTGGTGAAGAAGTCTGTGTATAGTATGTCGTTTTTTTCTTTTGAATTCGATTCACAACCGCATACCCATCAGCAAGTAACGTTTCCTCTCCTGTTACATGTTCAGAATAAATCTTTCCTTTTACAAAGTACATACCATCTGCAACTCATTTATCACTTGAAATCATTTTTAAATTATTGAGTTCATTCCAGAGTAAAAAACTATTTAAACTCTTATATCCATAAAAAACAAATACAATTAATAAAATTGTCAACAATGCCCTATGTTAATTGTTGCCTTTTTATTCACTGATGGTTATTCCCCCATGTACTACTAATATTTTCATCTTAATTATGAATTAGAAATATTATTGATGTACATATATTAATCTTTTTTGCCCTAAGCTAACTTTGTTATCCCCTACTTAAAAAGCTATAAAACGTCAACAATGTTTGTATAGACCCACACGAGTTTCATTTGATACTCTATTTATAGAAAGAAATTCCTTACAGAAAGGTGAGTGATCATTATGAATTCACTTTCTAATAAAGAAGCTGATAAAGGTGCGATTGTCAGCATTATTGCCTACATATTTTTATCTTCCATAAAAATTATCATTAGTTATATTACCCTCTCTAGCGCATTACGTGCAGATGGTTTAAATAACTTAACAGATATTGGCGCCTCTTTAGCTATATTAATTGGTCTAAAAATTTCTCGTAAACCTCGTGATCCAGATCATCCATATGGACATTCTCGCGCAGAACAAATCGCCTCACTTGTTGCCTCCTTTATTATGGCAACGGTTGGTTTAGAAGTTGTCATAAGTGCCGTTCAATCATTTTTCAATCCGCAGCAAACGGCACCTAATGTACTTGCAGCGTGGATTTCCCTATTTTGTGCTGTCGTCATGTACGGTGTGTATAGGTATAATAAAAAAATTGCACAACGAACAAAAAGTAAAGCTTTAGAAGCAGCTGCAAAAGATAATTTATCCGATGCACTCGTTAGTATTGGTACAGTTATAGGCATTGTCGCTTCACAATTCCATATGCCGATTTTGGATCCAATTGCAGCTTTAGTTGTCGGTCTTATCATTTGTAAAACTGCATGGGACATTTTCGTAGAATCTTCTCATATGTTAACAGACGGAATTGACCCTGATAAAATGGAAGAATATTCGCAAGCTGTGCAGCTTGTTTCAGGAGTGGAACATATTGTCGACATTCGTGCCCGTATGTATGGAAATCAAACATACGTAGATATTACAATTGAAGTAGATGCTCATATGGATGTCAGTCGAAGCCATTATATTACCGATGAAATTGAAGAAATGTTAAAGCAACAGTTTGGGATTTTTCATACCCACATTCATGTTGAACCTATGCAAAAAGAACCTATGATGACATAGGTTCTTTTTTAATGAATGCTTTATGAAATATAACGCATAAAACGAGCCAGCTTCCGCCCGCTGCCCAACCCGCTAATATATCGGATGGATAATGGACACCTAGATACACTCGGCTAACAGAAATAGAAAATACTACAAAACATGTAATAAAAATAATCAGCAACTTTTTATGCAATGTAATACGATGTTCTGTAATTGTGACGTATGCAATAAATCCTAAAAAGGCGGTGGCATTCATCGTATGACCGCTCGGAAAGCTATATCCAGTTGCTGTGACAAGCTGTGACACATCAGGTCTTGGCCGTTCATACCATAGCTTGAGCATACTGTTAAGATAACGAGATCCATAATAGTTAGTCATTAAAAATAATGCACTTAACAATCTCTTTCGAACAAAGAAGTACATTACAGCTATAATAAGTAATGGGAAATATATTCTTTTTGATCCGATATAAGACATCCACATAAAATAAGATGTCAAATAATCGTTTCGGAAACTTTGAATAAAGTGTGTAATGACATCATCAAATTTTTCAACACAAGTGGTATGATACGAAAGTGATAGTCCGACAAAACCAATGAGTAACGTGCAACTTAACAAGTATAAATGTCGATATCGTTTCACATACATAACCTCACTATACAAAAAAATGGAGCGGTTGTTTTAGTTTCCCTCTCCATTTCTTTTTTATGCATCATTTATTGAAAAATATAATTGTTAATTTTTTGCTGCATTGTTGGGATATCTTCACGTGTTACTGTAAAGCGAATAACCTTTTCATCAAGATCCAAAGCTTCTGCAAATAAACCGGCTAATCCACGTGATTTTCTATCTACTTCCATAATGATATCTAATCTGTCATAAGCTCGTGGCAATATTAATAACTCTAATTCGTCCAGTTTCCCGTAATACTCTCCTGAAACGGGAATAAACTCAAATTCTTGAGCGAACGGGATTTGCTTACGTAAGTGACGTGGCAATTCTTCACACTCTACATGGCGAACTTTAAACCCTAATTGCTTTACACTATCTAACACACTGTTTAAAAGTACATTCGGCAATACTTGAATATAATCACGATCACTTGGATCAATACTCCGTTTAATATCAAGACCTGTATGAATCCAAACCGTTTTCATTCCAAATGTAAGCGGCGCCTCAATTGGCATTGGGAACGAAAACGGAATTTCTACCTTTTCATTTGGCTCTATAGAAAAAGGTTCTGTTAAAAGGACTCTCTCTAAATCACACGTTGCAGTTACCTTTTTATCATCAACCTCCCGTACGTACGAGGTTGATAATGTTAAGTAAATGCTTTCAATTTGTTGGCTAACTGATCCCCCAGTTATATGAACCATGCCTACTATTTCCTCTCCAACTACATACTCATCTTTTTCAAGAACTGTATCTACTTTTGCATTTCCAATACCGACACTTGCTAAAAATTTTTGAAACATGAATCTCCCATCCTTTCTAACGCATGACCTATATCTTTTCTAATATCTTGTACATTTTCATAGTATGGAGTTTTCATTTGTAACATTCGCATAATTATTTCACGATTTTCTTCTTCTAGCTGCAACTCTTCATACCATGGCTTTTCTTTCTTTTCAGTAGATTCATAACCAGCATATAACAAAAATAATGTAAAATGACCTAGTGCATAAAAATCACTACGATAGTGAACCTCTCGCATCAAAGCTTGTTCCCCCTCATAGGAGGCAGCTCGCTCGTCACTTTCTCCTTTAAATCTAGCTAATCCGAAATCAATAATACTGATTTGATTTTCTGTCATTAAAATATTAGGAATACGTAAATCTCGATGGATAATACCTTTACTATGAAAATAAGCAACGAGCTCTAATACTTCGTATAAAATTTGAAACACTTCACGCTCTTCGTATACATAACCCTCTAAAAAAATAAAATCTTCAAAATTCTTCCCTGGCATATACTCCATGACAAAAAACAGTTGTTTCTCCCACGTGAAGTGATCATATAAGCTTGGAATTTTAGGATGATCTAACTTTTTTAAAATCTCTTTCTCTAGCTCAAATGATTTTCGACCAGACTTATACCTTTGCTTACTTTGTCTTAGTTGTTTTAAAACTTTATTTCTATTTGTCTGGAAATCATTCACAACATATGTAAACCCGTAGCTGCCCATTCCAATTACTGATGCAATTTTATAACGCTGTGCAACAATTGTACTTTTACGCAGTGGTCTATCAAACCAAGCAAGTATACGACGTAAATTCATCAACTACTTGAAAAGAAGCTACGACTTTTACGTTTTCTTTTATAGTGTTGATGTCCATAACCAGACGAACGCCTTTTATAATCGCTACTGGAATACGAGCGCCCTCTATGGCGATAATCACTACTAGAATACGAACGATGCCTATTTCTCCCTAACAGAGAATCAATAATTTTTTTGAACATTCCTTCACCTCTTGAATAAAATTTTCTATTAATTATACCAATAAATTTCCGCATTGTTTGTGACAAGTTTGTAAAGAGGACTACCATTTCGAAGTGTAAAAAAACGACGAGTCTTTCCCGTCGTTACTTTCACTCTTCTTCTTCTTCAAAGACTTCATCAATCATGCACTTCTCAAGTAAATATTCAAATGTAATATCAGCTAGATCTTCGATTTCTTCTCGTTTTGGTACATATCCTCTTTCAATTAGTTGCTCATAAAAAAACTCCGCAATTTCTTCCGTATCAATTACGACTTCAATTTCCTTCATGAGCATCACTCCTTTATTTCTGTTTTATGAAAAAATCTCAAAATTATGTATATGAGATTAGAAAAATAGCTTTTCTTTTTTTATTATTGTCAGTCATATTACAAAAACAACACGCATACGATGTAGTACAAGCTATTTAAAGGAGGAAATAACTATGGAATATCAATATGAAGTAGAGCAAACAAAAGAAGAGATCATGCATGAGGATAAATGGGCAGACTCTCTTATTAAAGGGCTTTTTATTTTTTTAATCATTGCAGGCATACCTTACACAGCATATGTTTTTGTTCAATTTCTTCTATCTTTCTAGTTAACTATTTTTCTCTGTTAACTTAACTAAATAATTGTGAACTACATCCATTACAATTTTATACTCTTCATCTTGAAACGTTCCATATAATAATTGATAATCGTTATAAATATCTAACAACCCATCGATAATCTCTTGACGGCTCGTTTTAATACTTACCTTCTTCGAATTATTGATCGACTTTAATTTCCCTAAATCTAATTTATTCATCCCTGCTTTATCTTGTTTCATTTTCTTTAAAATTGCATTTGCTGTTTGGGCATTAGCGAGTAATGTTAAATCAGACTCATCAGCCTCTAACCATTCACCATCCGTAATTCGTGACAATTCATATATCGTGTCTTCCCACGCATCATTTTTATATCGCCACACCTCTGTGCGAAAACCGACAATACGGAAAACATCCTTATCATATCCTGTAACTTGCACAAGATCGCCAAACGTAAAATTATAGTGTAATTCAATCCACTCAGTTTCGCCCTTTTTCATTTCTTGTTCTGTCACATGCTGTAATGTTTGTTCTACATAATACCCATCGTGATTATTTACTTCATAAACGTAAACACCATCTAATATTTTCATATTTATTAAATTTCTTATTTATTCCCTTAAAATCCTTATTTCTATCCTATTTTAAATTATCACCATTCAGGACATTACATTAGTTATAACCATTCATAATATATGACATTTCAACTATTACAAATAAAATAAAATAAACCTATACACTAAAATGTATAGGCTTACTTAGACGCTTTTTTATTTTCTGACATCTTTATCTTGTTCGATAATTCAATTAATTGTTTCGTTATAAATACTATGTCTGGTTCGCACTCCCATTCAACTCGCAGTTCCTTCTCCATGATGTTCACCTCAATATAAGATATGTGGTACCGTTCGTCTCGGTTTCGTATTTTTCTTATATCAAGGATTGTTGAAATGCAAAGTATCACGCTACTAACTAGCAAGCAGCTTCCTTTTATCACTACTTCATTAAACACACCCACTATCTTCATTAGCTCTCTTTATGAGTTCCCCTCCCTAATATTACAAGCGATTCTCCATATACCGACACAGTTTTTAAGCTATTAAAAATGGTTCATAAATAATATGCTCAAACTTTGAATTACAATCTTTAGATTTTTTGAATATTTAAGTTTAAAATTTTTCTCTTATTTTCAAAATTTCATTTTCCATTATCATATCCGACGATAACTCATTCAGATGTTTTAATTCTTTAATCGATACACCAAGTTTTTGAGATATTTTATACAAAGTATCTCCTTTTTTTATTACATATGTTTCAAATGTTTTTTCATCTATATCATGAAAAAACATGATTTCGCCTCTATCCTGTTTTTCCGTTTCCTTACGGACTATTCCTTGCTCAATCAACGTATCGATGATGTGTTTTGCACGAGCTTGATATGAATGTATTTGGACTGCTGCATTCCCATGTTCTTGAATGAATTTTCGTTTTTCGGAATGCTTCAAATAATAATTTATCATTTGAACAGTTTCTTCTGGTGACGAAGATATAATCAACTCTTTCCCTGGTTGAAACCACCTTCTCACTCCTGGAGTATTCATTGTTATGAGGAATCCACCAGACCCTAAAATTTCATATGTCCGCTGGGTTAAAAGATTGGGGTAATTTTGTAATCCTATTATAATATCTGATGAATTATACACTTTATGCGCTTCTGTATATGGAAGATGACCATGAATCCACTCACGCGGTATATCAAATCCAAAAAAGGAATTCATTTTTTCCCATTCTTCTCCCCAAAAATCAATTCTAATATTTCTTTCAATAAGCGGACGAATTAATACATTTATAGCCTTCCGACGAAAATGATTAGGGTATTGTTCCAAAATATGAGGATAAGCATTTGCAACTACCGCTATTTGGGAGCGATAGTTTGAATATTGTTGAACAGGACAATGAATGGTTTCTTCGAAGCCAAAATCTAAATGGGCTGAGAGCACTCCTAACTTCTTATACGTTTCAATTGTTTGAGGACAAATCGTAAAAACGAAATCCGGTTCCATCCTTTTTACTAATGGAATAGACCATATTTCTGTATACGCCGGATCTTCTACCGCCCAATATATTAAAGGAATCCGCGTTCGTTTCATCTGTTTCTTTATTAAATCCTGTTTTTCTTTCGTTTGTTCCATTCCCCATCCAATTGAAATAGCAAAATCCGGTTGGAATTCATCTAATATTTTGGGGAGAGTTTCCTTTTTTAAAGGACCTGAAATCAATACATCATGTCCGTTCACTTGAAAACCCCTAGGTAAATTGTTCGTCCAGATTTGACTACTTTCTAAAAAAAGAATACGCATTGATTACACTCCTTAGCATTAAAAACTTCTCAAATAAAAAATAGTTTATTAATCGAGGGCATTATATAATCACAAATAAATCAGATTCACTTCTTCCTGATTTTTAACAATTGATTGACGTTAATATTGTCTGTTTTTAATTCATTTAACCGTTTAAGTTTTTCTATACTTACCCCAAATCTCTCAGAAATCCTCCATAAATTATCGTGCGGTTGCACAACATATATATCATATTCCTTCTTTAGCACATCGTAGTAATGTGTCATGCTTCCTTCCCCTGTTTTCAAAAATTCTCCCGAAATAAGTCTAGCCTCAATAATGGTTTTAATAATATATTTAGCTCGTTGTTCATATGAGTGCCTTTTAACTTTCTTCATTCCTGCTTCTTTTATCTTCATACGTTCTTCCGGATTATTTAAATAGTATTTAACTAAATCTATCGTTTCTTTTGCTGAAGAAGAAACGATAAGATCTTCTCCAGGTTGAAAAAGCCCTCTTATTTCTGGAGTATCGTTCGTTAGTAAAATCCCTCCGGATCCGAGTACCTCATACGTTCGTTGAGTAACTTGAGTTAAGTGATTTTGTACTCCTAAAACAATATCTGCTGAACTATACACTTTATTTGCTTCCGTATAAGGAAGGTATCCGTGAATCCATTCATTGGGGATTTCTCTCCCTATAATATGATCCATTTCATCCCAGTAACGCCCCAAAAAATCAATTCTACTATTCTCTTCTAAAAATGGACTAATTAATGTTTTAAGTGCCTTAAATCGAAAATGGTCTGGTCTTTTTTCATAAAGCATTGGATATCCGTTTGCTACAACAGCAAGATCGACATTATATTTCTCTTCAACCTTTGTAGGAGAATGAACACTTAAATGATATCCAAAATCTAAATGTGCGGCTTGGATACCCTGTTCTTTATAAAAATCGACTCTTGCTGGGCAAATGGTAAAAACAAAATCTGGTTGGATAGTTTGAATTAACGGGAGAGAAAAAGTGAAAGTATATCCTGGGTCTTCTGTCGCCCAATAAATATGAGGAATATTTGAAGGTTTAACATATTTTCGAATTAATAATTGCTTTTCCTTTGTATGCTCTAACGTGTGCCCCATTGTAATGATGAGATCTGGTTTATAATTCGAAATCATTTGACGTATTCCATCTTCAGTAATCGCTCCCGAAATCAGTACTTCATGGTCTGCATCGCAAAAACCATTTGGAAGTCCATAAATCCACATCGGATGACTTTCTAAAAATAAAACTCGCAAAGATTTTCTCCTTTCAACTTTTATTTATCTAAAAAAAGTCATTTCAGCATTTCACTTACTTTCACGATTTGATAGCCATTCCTTTTTAATTCAGTAATGACCATATCAGTTGCCACCGCCGTCGGTTTTCCATTTAAATGAAATAATACAATATCTCTTTCTTTGACCCTATCCATAATTCGAGTAACAATAGCTTCAGGTGGAGGTTCTTTCCAATCAATCGTATCTATGCTCCAATGAATTGTATAAGGAATCCCCACTTCACCAACAGCATTTAAAACAGTCTTATTCCACGTTCCAAATGGTGGTCGAAATAAAGCACTTCCCTTTGTCCCTAAAACTTTCTCAAAACACGACGTCGTTTTATTTAATTCTTCTATAATATCCTCAGCAGACAATTTTGTTAAATCAGGATGGCTATATGAATGATTCGCAATCTCATGTCCATCTGAAATAATACGTTTAGCCAATTCTGGATATTTATCTACCCAAGCCCCTGTTAGAAACATTGTAGTTTGTATGTCATATTTCTTTAAAACATTTAAAATTTCTTCCGTCTTATCCGCGCCATCTCCTGCATCATAAGTTAATGCAATCACTTTCTTCCCTTCGAATCCTTTAGAAATTAGCACAGAAGGTAAATTAAGGTCCTCAGAAAATTGTTTATCAATTTTCAAAAGTTGACCTGCATATATAAATCCGGACTTTAATTTATTATCTATTTTTATTTTTTCTATAGAGATACCAAAACGTTTAGAAATCTGACCTAATGTTTCTCCATAAGAAATGGTATAATAATTATAATCAGCAGATGATTTCAATTCCTTATCTGTATCTACTTTACTTATTTTCAATGGAAGTCCTGCATCAATCATATCAGAAGTTAATCCATTCAATTGCTTAACTTCATTTACAACTACCTTAAATTCATTTGCTATACTAAATAATGTATCCCCATTCCGTACGATATAAATTTCAAATTCTCCTTGCTTATATGTTTTCCTAGGCTCTTCTTTCATATCGTAACTCCTTCTTCTACCGTTAAAAATTCCATGTTCAATTAATATATCAATCATATACTCTGCTCGTTTTTGATAAGAATATTCTTTTACTACTTCTAAAGCATTTTCTTTAATTACGTTTCTTTTTCCCGGATATCGAAGGTAATATTTAACTAATTCAATAGTTTCTTCGGGGGAAGATGATGTAATTAGGTCCCTTCCAACTTTAAATAATCGATTAATTATAGGAATATCATTCGTTAAGAGCATTCCTCCCGATCCCATTATTTCATACGTTCGTTGAGTGAGCTGCCCTGGAAGATTTTGAAGACCTAAAATAATATCTGATGAGCTATAAACCTTATTGGCGCTTGAATAATCTAGATAACCACGAATCCATTCTTTAGGAATATCAATACCTAGAATAGTCCTCATTTCATCCCAATGCGCACCGTAAAAATCTATTTGGATATTATTTTTAATCAATGGTGTAATCAACGTTTTCAATGATTGATGACGGAAATGATTTGGAAAATAACTAAGCTTCTTTGGATAGCCATTTGCTACAATTGCTAGTGGGGCATAATAATTAGAATCAGCCTTTACTGGATGATGCACTACGGGATGATATCCAAAGTCTAGGTAATCTGCAGGAATCCCTCGTTTTTTGTAGTAATCTATCCTATCTCTACAAATCGTAAATACAAAATCTGGTTTCGTCCTTTCAATGTATGGTATTGTAAAAATTTCAGTAGATGTGGGATCCTCAGTTGCCCAATAAACATGTGGGATGTTAAATTTAGTCGTACTCTCGAAGATTAGTTTTTGTTTTTCCTTTGATGAATTTTCAGGACCCCATCCCATAGTAATAATTAAATCAGGTGAAAATTCGACAATCAGTTCACAAAGATCAATCTCTCCTAATGAACCTGAGACTTTCACCTCATGTCCCGCATCGCGAAATCCATTAGGTAAACCATAAATCCACATTGGATGACTTTCTAAAAATAAAACCCTCATATAGCCTCACTCCTAAAAAAATCTAATTCCCTTACATATAATGAATTACGATTCTATTCCTAATAATTTTTGAACCGTTACGAACTCATATCCCTTATTGAGTAAGTCATGAATTATAATGGGCAATGCTTTTACAGTTCCATCTAATACTCCTGGTAACGTCTTAATTGAATGCTGTAATATTATTGCTCCAGGTGATAAATCTCTTTTTACAATAGATAAGATTTTTTCACTTGATATTCCTGACCAATCAAGTGTATCGACTGACCACATAATCAACTTGTACCCTAGTCCATCAATCATTTGAAAATCCGCTTCGGTACATTCACCATATGGAGGACGGAATAATGTTGGTTTATTTCCTGTCAATGAAATGATTTCATCTTCTGTAGATAAGATTTCTTCCTTCACTTGGGGGGTTGTGAGTTTGGTGAAATTCGGATGACTCCAACTATGATTCCCTAACGCATGCCCCTCCCTTACAATCCGTTTCACTATTTCTGGAAACCATTTAATTTGCTGGCCAACTACAAAGAAAGTAGCTGGAATATTGTTCTCGGAAAGAATATCTAAGATTTGAGAGGTGTAATGATTATCAGGACCATCATCAAATGTTAATGCTATTTTTTTCTCGCTTGTTAGCCCTCTGTAATATAAATCAGACTTCCACGACTTCGAAGAATTAGTGACTAGGTATGTTCTAGAAATATTAGAATTAAACCAAATAAACATCCCTAATCTTTGAGCGACATAATAGAAAGGAATATATATAACTTCATTCATTTCAACAGGTGCGGACAAAAGGGAATCATGTTGCATATTTGTGGTTCCATCTAAAGAATAACAAGCTTCATATTTCTCCTTACATAAAACAAGCAGAACCGTATTCTTTTTAAAAACAACTGTATGTGTTTCTCTATGATAATCAACTAACACATTAGCATATTTAAAAAACAATGCAGGCACCATTAAGTAACCGTTTTTCATACAACAAGAGGTTTGTACCGATTGACCATTTACATAAATCGTTGTATTTTCTATTTTCATATTTTAACCTCACACCTGTCGTATCATTTTCATATAAAATAGTTTAAACAAGAAATGTATACCTCTATACCAATTGTTATAGATAGAACAACTAGTTGTCTTGCATATTACTAGAAAACCATTCAAAACGCACAGAAATAAAATTTTCAGCAATTTTCATGAAATAATATCACTTATTTTACCTATTCTCACACTATGTTCTTCTATATTTCGTATTATTGTTGGTAATGCATTGATAATTACTTCGGTAGGATGAATCAAAATAATAGAACCATTTTTCAAGTCAGAGTTCACCTTATTAATAATTTTATCTGGATCATTAGTATTCCAATCCTGCGTGTCGATTGAACTTAAAACAGTATTCATCCCTTCTTGTGCAACGATTTTAACGATTCTCTCATTATATGTTGCGTATGGGGGAGTAAATAAACTTGGTTTAATCCCAAGTTCCTTAAAAATGACTGCATTTGTATGTCTTACTTCCCATATAATATACTCTTCCGTTAGCCCCCTCATATCTGCGTGTGAATAAGCGTGATTTCCAATTTCATGACCGGCGTCTCTTATCTCTTTTGCTAAATAAGGATACATATGAGCCCATAATCCCTCTAGAAAAAAAGTTACATTACAATTATAACGTTGCATAATTTTCAACAATTCAAAGAGATATTGATTTCCCCAAGCTACATTAACCATGAAAGAAACCATCCGGATATTCGGATTCCCACAAAATGTCGGTTCAAGAAGATACCGCTGTGTACGATTAGAATCATTCCATTTATTATATATGGTTGTCATTTCTGCAATTTTTTCAAATTGATTTTCCACATTATTTATCATTTCCCACCTCCTTTCTTCAAGTTTTTTATTATTTTATGCTTTTTTGGTACAAAGCGTATAATAAATTAGTCCTATATGTTTCATAAATAAAAACCACTTTCAAAAAGCTATAAAAAGCCAACATTACAATTTAATCTAGGTCAATTTTAAAATTTAAAATATTATTTATGCCTTTCACCATTATTTTTCACAGGTTCTAGTTTAATTGTTGATTTCACTCGCTTAATCGTGGTGTTATGATTGCTACTCATATTACTACTAAATTTCACTTTTTTTATAATTGTTTTTAAAAATGCATTAACTTCAACATCATCCAACTCATTCAGATTCATGATAGTATATAATACCTTTTCCATTCTTTTTTGTTCATTATCTGTATTACTTAAGTTTTCTAATTGCACTGCAACTACTTCCATTTGTTTTTTTATCTGCTCAACTTGTGATTTAAAATCATTCTTCAACTCTTCAAATTCTTGTTTTGTAATTTCTCCATCGGAACGCATTATAGTAAGTCGTTTCTGTCTGTTGCTAATCCGATTTAGATTACAATTTAATTCAGATTTTTGTTCAAGTAATTGATTCTTCATACGAATTGTGTCTACTATTTTTATCCTCTCTAACTCTTTTTCTACTTTGTGCTTTAATTTCTTAATTTCTCTCAAAACAGCTTCTTCAATTGGCTTATATTTCGCCCCTCTATCCTCACATATATTATTATCAACTTTATAAGAACATGATTTGATATATTCAACACCATTGCCGTCTTTTTGAATATATCGCCGCCTACCACAACAATTGCAATATATTAAACCATGAAGTTTTCGTTTAGCTACCCCTTTCTGTCGAAATTCAAATCCCCTTCCTCCTACAACATCTTGCGCTTCAAAAAATTGCTGTTTTGTAACAATTCCTTCATGCGCCCCTTCTACAAAAACTTCATCAACTACTTTTCCATTAATTCTCCGTTTCATTGATATGCATCCATAATAAACGCAATTACGTCGAATTTGAGATATGTGAGAAGTAGTGATTACTTTCCCTTGACGACTTCTCCAATTTAATGCATCTAGTTCTTTAGATATTTGAGTAGCGGAATACCCTTGTAATGTTCTTTCAAATATCAATCTTATAATCCGCACTTCATCTTCTCGTATTACTAGTTTTTTTTCACTATTTTTGTCATATCCAAGAGGTACCTTATTACTCATCACCCATTTCCCTTGGGCAGCTGCTGCTAAACGTCCACGTCCTAAACGATTTCTAATTTGTTTCCATTCATAATTTGCTAACAAACTAGAAAAACTATACAATAGTTCATTTGATTCATTCGTGAAATCAATTTCACCAGATGGCGTTAAAATTTTAATATCATTTATCATAAAAATCTTCTTCAACTGTTCCGCGTGAACATTATCACGCGTTAATCTATCCACATCCATTACAAGAATGTAATCATAATCACGAATATTTTTTAGTAACAAATTAAGTTGCGGACGTTCCACATCCATACCACTACTTACCTCTTGATAAAGATCGTGTTGTAAATTGTGCTGTTCCGCAAGCTTAATTAACGCAATACGATGATTAGACAGAACTTCTTCAAGCCCTTTTTGTTCTTCATCTCTTGATAAACGTAAATAAATTGCGGCTAGCATACTTTCTCCTCCTAACATTATGTTGTTAGTAAGCGCTGCATAAGTTTTATACCGAATAAATAAGAAATTTCATATTTGTAATCTTTCCAACTGTTCCATATAGCGTAATCACGACTATATCTCCTACATTGTATTTAGGTTGCTTTTTTCTTGCCATCTATATCTCTCCTTTTTGAAGTCGTGATTTTGATAACAGTATATGCAATCTATAGAAAAACGCTTATCACATAAGCTTATATTCATAAATTTTTTAAAATAAAAAAATACATCACTTTTAAAGAGTGATGTACTTAAAGAAATATATTTGTATATGTTTCATCATTATCTTTCTTGTATGTATAAATCCCATGCCTCATCAAATATATACATACTTTCTAGCGTTCCACTTAATTCTAAATATGAGCTAATTTCATCATAGTCCTCGGATTGCTTCGGAAAACTTAAATCATCATACATGGCCTCTGCTAAATCTGATATTTCATTTTTAACTAAAGACGCACGATGTTTCATCATATAATGGTAAAATGTCTTTTTCAAAAATATTCCCTACCTTTCTAACTTGGGTACATTATACAAGGGGCAATAGAAAAAAACCAGCATAATTGCTGGTTAATAATTAAAAATCAAAATAATTTCTCTTTAATAAACGTGGTCTTTCCATTAACTCTTCATATGTTAGTTGTTTCGGCAAATCTTTCGTATAAATTAGAAATAACTGATCTTCAATCTCTTTTACAGTATGGTCTGATTGATAGTCCATTCCACATGCGGAACATGAAATACATGGTGTCTTTTGAATTTCAATGGCTTTCGTGCCATCTGGTAATTCCCAGTATACAGTATTTACGCTTTCTTTCGCCTCTACACTGTCACACCACATACAGTTCATACTGCATCACCTTCTGCTTTTTTACTTTCTTCCAACTTAGTCATTTGTGCTTGATATTTCTTATCTTTCAGCTCATCACGCTTATCACGCTTATCTTTTAAAGTGGCATGAGATTCACTATCTTCATAATCTTTACGGCGATTCATACGCTGCAAGTCATCTGGAACAAGATTAAATTTCTTATCGCTCATAAGCCCTGCAATACCAACATCAGAACTTTTTTCTTCATAATTCGGGTAAATCCCTTTAAAATAACCTTCTGCTCTTCCTGGAATGTAGTTTTCTGGTTCTGGATACGTTGTAATAACTCCTTCAAAGTTACGAAGAACAACTTTATCTGCACTTTGTGAAATTAAATAGTTTGGTTGAAGTGCAATTTTACCGCCCCCACCTGGTGCATCAACAACAAATGTTGGTACTGCATAACCAGATGTATGTCCACGTAAACCTTCAATAATTTCAAGACCTTTAGAAACTGGTGCACGGAAGTGACCAATCCCTTCAGATAAATCACATTGGTAAATGTAATACGGACGTACACGAATTTTTACTAAGTCATGCATTAACTTTTTCATAATTGGAACGCTGTCATTAATTCCAGCCAAAATTACTGCTTGATTTCCGACTGGAACACCTGCATTCGCTAGCATTTCACATGCTTTTTTTGATTCTTCCGTAATCTCGATAGAAGTGTTAAAGTGTGTATTTAACCATACTGGGTGGTACTTTTTAATAATGTTACAAAGATTTTCTGTAATACGTTGTGGGAATACAACTGGTGCTCTCGTTCCGATACGAATAATTTCCACATGCGGGATTGCTCGCAAGTTCTTTAATACATATTCTAAAATCTTATCATTAATTAGAAGACCATCACCGCCAGAAATTAAAACATCACGTACTTGTGGTGTTTCACTAATATAAGCAATCGCATCATCTAATTGCTTTTTCGGTACGCCCATCCCAATTTGTCCACTAAAACGGCGACGCGTACAGTAACGACAATACATAGAACATTGATTCGTTACTAAAAATAGTACACGGTCTGGATAACGATGTGTTAAACCTGGTACTGGTGAATCTTCATCTTCATGAAGCGGATCTTCTAAATCATATTTCGTTTTATATAATTCTTCCGAAATCGGTACAGATTGCATCCGAATCGGGCAGCGTGGATCATCAGGATTCATTAGCCAAGCATAGTATGGTGTAATGTTTAACGGGATCGTTTTCGTTGAAATTTTAACGCCTTCTTCTTCTTCAGGTGTTAAGTTAATCACTTTCTTTAAATCACCTAAAGTTTTGATCGTATTCGTTAATTGCCAAACCCAATCATTCCATTGCTCTTCTGTAACATCTTTCCATAATTCAATATCTTTCCAGTGACGATTTGGTTTGTATACATCATGTAACATTGCTATTCCCCCTTTTTATACGCTCATCCTTTATATAAGCAATAATTATGCCAGTTTTATATTCTTAATAAGCAATTACGAAAAACACCTTATTATATAGGAGAAAAAATATTTTCAAGTGCAGTACTAAAGCTATATTTAATAGCATATTCATTACTTTCTATATATGTAAACGCTCTTTTATTGGTGCAAACACACAAAAACCGCCGATTATTCGGCGGTTTTGTCGTACTTACTCAATTTATATTGGAGTGTTTGGCGTGGAATACCTAACATTTTGGCTGCTTGTAAAATATTCCCCTCTGTTTCGATTAATGCTTGATCAATTAGTTCCTTTTCCGTTTGATGTAGAGCTTCACGTAACGGTAAAATACTCTTTTTCTTTGGTAGCTTTTCTTTTCTGAATGTACGAGGTAAGCAATTCGCGGTTAATGAATTTCCTTCTGCAATGATTACAGCATGTTCAATTGTATGTTTTAATTCTCTCACATTTCCAGGCCACTGATAATCTTGTAACCTTTCTTTCGCCTCGTTATCAATATGAAGTACTCCTTTTTTATAACTCTTATTATATTCTCTTAAAAAATAAGACGCTAACAGTAGTACATCTTCTTTCCTTTCGCGAAGCGGCGGAATATATAGTGAAAATACATTTAATCTATAATATAAATCTGTACGAATTTTATTTTCTCGTAAACATACTTCTGGTGGCTGATTCATTGCAGTAATGACGCGAACATCTACTTTTCTCGTCTTATTATCACCAATCCGGCGAATAACTCCATCTTCTAATACACGAAGCATTTTTGCTTGTAGATCAAGAGGCATTGAATTCAACTCATCTAAAAATAATGTTCCTCCATCTACAAGTTCAAATAATCCTGCACGTTCAATTGCCCCTGTATAGCTACCTTTTGTCGTCCCGAATAATAAACTTTCTAGTAAAGACTCTGGCAAAGCCGCACAGTTTTGTGCAATGAACGGCTTATTTTTTCGTTTAGAAGCTTCATGAATCGCCTGTACAAATAGCTCTTTACCAGTTCCTGTTTCACCATATATTAAAACATTTGCATCTGTCGGCGCTACTTTTTGTGCTAATTCTTTCGTTTGACTAAAACGAGAATCATTCGTCACAATCGTATTGAATGCCACATGTTTTTTCATCGTTTTTTTGCTGGACGAACGCTTCATTTTTGACTGTAAATCTACGATTGTATCAGTAAGTGTTTGAATCGTAGAATAATCTTTCGCAATTTCAACAGCACCAGCAATATTTCCGTCTATGAAAATAGGTAACGTTGTATTTACCGTACAAACATCTTCTCCGTTTAAATTTTGGTAGCGCTGTACTTGATGCACAATTGGCTTTTCTGTATCTAAAACTTTCATCAATGTACTCGTTTCCCTTGATAAAGATGGGAACGCTTCTAATAAATGCTTTCCTAGTACATTCTCAATTTTGGATCCATCATGTTTTGCAGCAACCGTATTATAAAAAATTGTAATGCCATTTTCATCTACTGCATGGATGGCCTCATCAATACTGCCCAAAATCGCTTCAATGACTTCTTGTGTCGAAACTGCCAGCAATGTCATCCCCCCTCTTGCCAAAAATTCGGCAAATACAATGCCGATTTTTTGGCATCCCTCTGTGCGATTATAAGCATGACGATTCCGTTCTACTTTTTTAAAATTCATATTTTTTCTACTTACTCATTATTTATGACTCGATAAATCTTTCACCCATATATTCATATCTTCTAATTTATCAAAAATATAACAATTGTTCGCAAGCCTTCCTGTGTACATATACCCTAACTGATGAAAGGCTGCGTTCATACCGAATGAAAGAGAACGAGCAATTGTGTAAGAGCAAAAAATAGCTCTCTCTTGAAGTTCTTCTTCTAACTTAATGAGTAAACTTTTCATAAATCCATGTTTTCGATATTCAGGTAAAGTAGCGCAATTTGTTAATTCTGCATTTCCTTCTTTCACGTTCATTTCAGCAGAAGCTGTACTAATAATGCGCCCTTCTAATTCATATACGTAGTAAATCGTATCTTCCTTCATCGTTTGCTTCACATAACTCGCTTCATTTAAAGGTGTCGGATAAATTTCGAATACCTTTCCAAACACACTTGCTAACTCCTCAGCGTCTGCTTCTGTCGCTTTTCTTAACACAAATTTCTCGGGAATTTCTTTTTCCTTTACTTCTTTTGCTCTTACACCGCTTATAATATGGTCTTCTTCAGTCCAATGAATGCTATTTCGTCTTTCATCGTTCCGATACTTCACTAAAAAGTACGCATCGTGCCCTTGAAAATAGTGCGGTATCGTTGCCTCCAATAAGAAACCAAAGGAGAGCCACGTCGAAACATGCTCTCCCTTTCCTTTTATAATACATTTGGTGAAAGAATGCTTCTCTGCTAATTCTTCTATTGTTTGGATAAGACTTTCAACATTTCCTGTATAATGATCTACTCTAATACGTTTATTAAAATAATCTAACGCTCCTTCTACAGTATAGTGCTTCGTCTGTTCTCTAAAAGACTCATAGTATTTCATTTTTTCACCTCACACCAATCTAGTAATGTACATGCAATAATTTTTGCTGCGGCAATCATTTTATCTACTTCTATATATTCGTTTGGATAATGAGCTACTTTCGTCTCTCCTGGACCGAATACGATCGTTGGTACATTAGCGATTTGTGTAAACAAACCTCCATCTGTTCCCCATGGTGATGCTTCTACAATCGGCTTACTTCCTTCTATTTCAACAAAATTATGTTGAAGTGTCGTAATAAGCGCATGATTCTCATCCAATTCACCCGGAACCCATCTTGCTCCAAACCACTCTACTTCTACCGGATGTTCTGTAAACCAACTGTCAACATCCTTTAACTCACCAATCCAATTTTCAAATTCTTCTTTTGCCGCCTCTATAGTCTCATTCGGCGCAATTCCACATCTTCCTTCTAAAATTAGTGAATCCGGAACGGAACTTGGCCAGCTACCTCCTTCAATTTTCCCAATATTAATCGGAATTGGAATTGGAACTCCTTTATACAATGGATCTGTAATTCGATCATTTCTCTTCTTTTCTAGCTTTCTCAAATGATCAACGACAAACATGCTTTTTTCAATTGCACTTATTCCTTCATAACGTGTTCCGCCATGTGCAGCTTTCCCTTTCACATGAAGACGAAACCACATCGAGCCTTGTTGCTTAGGAAAAAACTTCATATTCGTTGGCTCCGGAATAATAACGCCATCCGCCTTATATCCACGTAAAATAGCTGCTAAAGTACCTGCTCCGCCACTCTCTTCTTCTATCACACTTTGAAAATGGATATCTCCTTTTAACATAACACCAGACTCGATAATTGCTTCCATTGCGAGCATAAGTGCTACATTGCCGCCCTTCATATCTGTCGTTCCACGGCCATATATACGATTTCCTATTTTCTCACCACTATACGGATGATGCTCCCATTGATTCACATCGCCTTCTGGTACAACATCAATATGTCCGTTTAAAATCATTGATTTCCCGTCGCCAATTCCTTTTAAAGTTGCCACAACGTTTGGGCTATCCGAAAAATTTGTTCGCGGAGATACAAAATAGGGATGATCTTTCATTTTTGTAAAAGAAGGTTCCCAAATATCGAGGTCTAACCCCAATTCACGTAGTTTTTCAATTACAATTGCTTGCGCACCACTCTCGTCACCTGAAACACTCTTCTCTTGAATTAATCTTTTCAAAAACTTTATACTTTCTTCTTCATGACTCTCAATATAATCACAAACTTGTTTTTTTAATTGCTCCATATTTTGCAACCCCTCTCAATCAATTACTAGTAAATTAGAACTTATATGAAAAGCAGCCTCCGTATTTCGTTTCACATCTTCTACCGTATAAGGGCTCATTAATTCCTGTAAAACGAGCCCATCAGGAGTCACTTCCATTACAGCCATATCTGTAATAATTAAATCCACACATTTTTTCGAAGTTAGTGGCAATGTACACTCTGAAACAATTTTTGCATTTCCGTCTTTATCAACGTGATTCATTACAACAACGACCCGCTTCGCCTTTTGTGCTAAATCCATTGCTCCTCCAATACCTGGAACCCGCTTTCCAGGTACAATCCAGTTTGCCAAATCCCCATTCTCACTCACTTGTAATGAACCAAGAATTGTTATATCAAGTAGCCCCTTCCGAATCATCCCAAACGCTGTGCAGCTATCAAAATAACTCGCTCCAGTAATAAGTGATGTCGGCAATCCAGCCGCATTACATAAATTTCCATCTTCACTTCCTTTACTTGGCGTTGGTCCCATCCCAACGATTCCGTTTTCTGCATGAAACATTACATTTATATTTTCTGGCAAATGATTAGGCACAAGAGAAGGAATCCCGATACCTAAATTCACAATCATTCCATTTTGAATTTCTTTTGCAGCACGCCTTGCAATCTTATCTCTCACTTCTACTCCCATACCCATTTCCAATTCACTCCTTCCGATGGCACGATATAATTTACAAAAACACCTGGAACAACTATCTCTTCTGGATCTAAACTTCCAAGCGGTACAATCTCTTCTGCTTCAACAATCGTAATATCTCCAGCCATCGCAACGTGAGGATTCATATTACGAGCACTTTTATCAAATACGAGATTACCAAATGGATCTGCTTTTTTCGCATATACAATTGATATTTCAGCAGTTAATGCGGTCTCTACTAAATACGTTTTTCCGTTCATTTCAACTGTGCGTTTTCCTTCTTCTACAATTGTATCAACGCCAACATCAACTAAAATACCACCAAGCCCTACGCCTCCAGCACGAATACGTTCCGCTAGCGTTCCTTGTGGAGAAAACTCGATTTGTAATCTTCCTTCATTTAACTGTCTTCCCGCATTTGGATTTGAACCAATATGAGAAGTAATTAATGACTTCACTCGCTCATTCGTTACAAGGCGACCGATTCCTACATCTGGAAATCCCGTGTCATTTCCAATTAAATGTAGATTCATAATGCCTTTCTCTAAAATAGCTTGAATTAAAGATGGAGGGGATCCGACCCCACCAAATCCCCCAAACATTAATGTCATATCATCGTGAAATAAAGAAATCACTTCATCTATTTCTTTTAATTTGCCGAATATGTTTGTAATAGTTGTCATGCGATACTATGTCCTCCTTTTTGCATCATTTCTTCCACACTTTTTGCAAAAATCGAAAGTAATTCATCTAATTCGGAATATGTAGTTGTCATTGGTGGTGCAACAAGCAGTGCACTATCTTCTTTTCCTGCTTGCCCTGAAACAGCCTGGTATAAGAGAAGTCCATTTTTAGCTGCAACTGAAATAAGCTCCGACGCCTTTGTAAACGGTTGCAATTCTATTCCAATCAGGAACCCTTTACCACGCACATCGGCAATAATCGTTGATTGTTGTTGAACTTTCTGTAACCCTTTAATTAAATACTCTCCCTTTTCTGCTGTTTTTTCAGGTAAGTTATGTTTCTCCATATATTCAATAACCGCTAAAGCCGTCGCCGCAGACAATGGATTCGCACTTAGCGTATGCCCGCTCATAACAGAACGTGATCCTCGTAAAATTGGCTCCATAACGCGGTCACTTACAACTGTTGCTGCCATCGGTGTATAACCCGCACCTAATCCTTTACCAAGCGTCATAATATCGGGCTCTACACCCCAGTGTTCCATTGCAAACCATGCTCCAGTACGACCTAGTCCAGTCATCACTTCATCCGCGATAAATAAAATATCGTAATGACTGCAAATATCTTTAATTACTTTATAATATTCTTTCGGTGGTACAATCGCACCGCCAGCTGCTCCGATAATTGGTTCAGCTATGAAAGCCGCAATATGTTCTGCACCAATTCGCTCAATTGCTCTTTCTAGCTCAGTCGCGCAAGAAAGCTGACAAGTTGGATACACTTTTTGCACTGGACATCTAAAACAATATGGAGCTGGAACCGTTGGATAATCTTCTAAAATAGACACAAAACGTTGCCTACGTAATGGGTGACCAGACATAGATAAAGCCCCCATCGTAATCCCATGATAACTCATCCAGCGTGACAAAATTTTATGTTTCCCTTGAATACCACGCTCTTGAAAATGCTGAATCGCAATTTTCATAGCTGTTTCATTTGCTTCCGTACCACTATTCACAAAAAAGCTCCAGTTCAAATCTCCTACACTTAAATCACTTAACTTCTTTGCTAACTTCTCCGCCGGTTCACTCGTGAACTGTGACCTATATACAAAAGCAATCTCCTCTGCCTGCTTTTTAATTACTTCTGCAATCTCCGTTACGCCATGTCCGATACCTGCCGTAATCGCTCCTGACGAACCATCAAAATATTTATTTCCGTTTTGATCATACAAATACACACCTTTTCCATGTGAAATCATTGGATACGGCTGACCAACAAGTGGCTTAATTAAGTAATCGCGCATAGCGCTCCCCCATTTCTCCAATTTGTATATATATATGAAGAAAATTGACGTTTCTTTCATAAAAAAGAATCCTCTACAATCGCAGTGAATGTATCAAAAAACTATTATAAAATATACAAATGAGTGCTAAAAACCAACAAAAACAGAAAATTCAGAACTTAATTATTGAAGTCCAACTCTTTTCCCTACGCTTAAACGCCCCTCCTTTTTATCAAAAATATACGAAAAAACAAATAAAATATTTACTTTATTAACATAATATCAGCTTCCCTCAATTGCTGACATTGTGTAAACTTCGACGAAACTCCCGTTATTCTCCTTCCTATTACTCTACTTTATGTCGCATATTTTCAAACAAAATTAGACAATTTTCTATCTATTTCTTTATAATTCGTATAATTATATTCTACTACTCCTTATTCCACTTTTAATCAGCTATATGTAAACCCGTCCGATACACCACTACAAATATTTCATTATAAACTGACTATTATCATCAAAAAAAGAACCGATTAACCGCATTAATCAGTTCGGCACGACGCTCTTTTATCAAATGTTACCGTATCCAACATGCTCCAACGATTATTAATAAAATAAATAAAACAACTATTAACGCAAATCCATAACCCGTTCCACAGCCTCTAGCACTATCTCCTCCATAACCACAATAACTACCGGGATATCCATACCCCACATTCCTTGTGCCACTCCCTCCATCAAAGTGAAAATACCTTTCCTTTCTAAATTATGTAGGACAATTACCACTTTGTATGTGTGTTTGCCCATAAATGAAAAAATCCCTAGTTTAGCTAGGGATTTTTGGACAAATATTTGATAAACCAACTGGTATATGTTTAAAGTTCGTAACATCAAATAATCCATCTGTTGTCATTTTCACATTCGGAATAACAGGTAAAGATAAGAAGGACATCATTAAAAATGGATTGAACATCGTCGTTGCGCCTAGAACTTGTAAACTTTTATTAACCTCTACCAAGTTCGTATACACAACTTCGGCACATTCTTCAGACATTAGCCCTGCGATATTTAACGGAATACTCGAAAGTACTTCTCCGTCATGAATAACGACCATACCGCCCTGCATATTTTTAATTACTTCAATGGCAGTTATTATATCTTTATCATTTATCCCGCTAACAATGATATTATGTGAATCGTGCGCAATTGTTGTTGCGATTGCCCCAGACTTAAGACCAAATCCTTTCACAATTCCTACCCCGATTTTTCCTGTTCCTTTATGCCTTTCAATTACTACTATTTTCAATTGATCAAGTGTCGTAGAAGGACTGAAACAATTATTAACTACTGTTACAGGCTCAATAATATGTTTTGTAATAAGCTGATTAGGAATAATACCGATTATACGAGATGTTTCTAATTAATTTTTAATAGTTTAGCGGTTTCCTTTTAGAAAAGCAAGTTTTTTTGCATAACTCCATTTCAAGTATGCATATAGTTGTAATGATGACAAAGGAGGAATATCCATGATTCAATCTGAAATTGAAAAATTTGGACAAGAAGCAGCACGTTACGAACAGCTTGCTCGCTACTATCAATATACAAATCCTAAAAAATATGTGGAGCTATATATGAAATACCATGATGCAATTACAAAGCTCGTACACGCATATGAAAAACGAGATTCTCAAGAAGCTACTTTACCTTCACATATGAGAATTTTCCATGCCTCTCCTCAGACACCACCTGTTGATATTATAGTGAATGGACAAAAAGTGATTAAAAATATTTCTTTTAAACAAATCAGTCCGTATTTATCATTAACCCAAGGGCAATACCGTGTTGACATTGTTCCTGTAGGAAATGAAACACCCTTATTTTCAGCACTTGTACCGCTAATGGGAAATCACGCCTATACTCTTGCCGCGATTGGTAGCGACAATCATATACAATTACAGCCTATACTTGATAATACACATTTACCATCTGGACAAGCAAAAATACGATTCGCACATCTGTCCTCTGATACACCGGTTATTAATGTTTCATTAAAAGATGGTGATCACTTATTCGAAAACGTTCTCTTTAAACAAATAACAGAGTATTTACAAGTTAGTCCTGGTACAGCTGATATTGAAATTCCACTTGCTGATACAAAGGAAGTAGTTATAACAATTCCAAAAGTAATCGTTGAGCCGAATACAATTTATACAATTTCAGTCGTAGGTTATTCAACTAAAGAACCTAAGTTAGAAGCCGTTTTACTTACAAATTAAAACAGTCTACACCATTAGTATGGTGTAGACTGTTTATTTTTGAAATGCAATTTGAAACTCTGTCCACTCAGCATCCGATCGACACATAATTGAGCCATTATGTTTTTCAACAATTTGCTTACATACAAACAGACCAATGCCAGTTCCTAACTTTTTAGTAGTAACGAATGGTTCGAAAATAGTTTCCACATTTTCCGCTGGAATCATAGGACCATTATTTTTAATTACAATACGAATCGTTTTTTCATCTTCATATGCATTAACAATAATTTTCCGTTGCTCTTTCATTGCTTCAAGAGCATCAATTGAATTCATTAAAATATTTAAAATAACTTGCCTTACTTCACTACGATACCCAACAAGTGGAATTGGACATGGCAAATTCTTTTCAATGGAAACATTCGCATTCACTAAACTTGGGTATAGGAACTGAATGATATCCTGAAACAAATCGTTAAGCCAAAAACGTTCAGATTCAGTCCACATTTCCTTTTTTGAGACAAGTAAAAATTGTGAAATCCGAAAATTTAATTGATCCAATTCATGTGAAATAATATCTAAATACGATAAATTAGGATGATCTAATTTTAGTAATTTCACGAACCCCATAATTGAAGTTAATGGATTGCGAAATTCATGAACAAAACTAGCTGACATTTGTCCTAAAATCGTCAACCTTTCTTTATGTGTTTCATTTATATATTGCTGTTTTTCTTCTAAATTTCTCGATATAATTTCCGAGTATTTTAAAACTGTATAATAAATTAATTTGTCAAAACAACTATGTATTTTTGTCATAATTGGTTTCAGTTCACGAGCGCTAACATCTAATTCGCACATTGCCTCAAAGAGTTCATTTCTTCCTACATTTGCGTTATAGACAAAATCCCCAATATTTGCATCTGCCCCTGCACGCTCAATCGCAATTTTCTCACATAACGGCTGAAGATAAGCTATATCTTTCTCATCCATAGTAAGTTCAATAATTAGCTCTAATAAATTCTCTCCATTTTGAGCTACTTCTTGCTTAAATGGATCTTTTTCGGAAATTATCATTTTGTTTTTCCAGTTCTCTATGAATTGGTGCCTGTTGTTTTTCAAGTGCGAACAAAATACTTCTTTAATATCCTTATCGATTGGAAAAACCCCCATTCCCTCCATTTCCATGCGACGAATACCCTATATATTTTGAATATTATCACAAAAAACACATTTCGTTAAGAGATTGTTGTCACATTTTGTTAATTTCTGTTGATAAAATTCATTTTCTTATTACTTACTATACTTTTTGATTCATAAAAGCATTTTTCCTTCTACTCTAATCCACTATTTCATAATTTTAGAATGACTTTTTTTGCATCCTTTTCAATTCTTGCGTACAATAAGAAGTGAAAGGTGTGAAAAATATGGTAAATAAAAATGTGGAAGATTATCTCCAAGAAGGCATCTATGGCCAAAAGCAAAACAAACCAGAAGAACGTAATATGTACTTAACTACATTACGTGAGCGCGTAGAAATCGCTTTAACAATCGGTCAAGTAATGCAAAGTAATGTTTATACTGAAGTAGCAAGTGGCATGCGCTCTTCTCAATCATTACAGTTGTTCCTAAACGGCAGCATTGCTTACCCACATTTATCAAAATACATTAAATTAGCAAACGAAAAAAATATTTCCTTCACAATTGTTCAAAATAAAGGTACAGAGACACCGATTGGTTTAGTACTATCTCATAGTACTGCTAAAGATAAAGAAAAAATTTATATTGAAGATGCTATTTTCAAGCAAGAAATGAAGTAAAACAAAAGGTACACTTGATTAAACCAGTGTACCTTTTGTTTTTATTTTCGTGTTCAACGAACTAAAAAATAACGTTCAACTTTATTTTTTTATACAAACTAATTTCATTTCTGTCATTTCTTCTATTGCATATTTAATTCCTTCACGACCTGTACCACTTTCTTTCACACCACCGTATGGCATATGATCTACTCTAAATGTCGGAATATCGTTAATCATAACACCGCCTACTTCCAATTCATCTATCGCACGCATTGCCTTTGATAAATGATTTGTAAATACGCCAGCCTGTAAGCCATAGCGGGAATGATTCACTTTCTCTAAAGCGTCCTCAAATGTTTTGAACGTATTTACAGTCATAAGCGGGCCAAATACTTCTTCGCATTGAACAGAGACGTGATCTGGAACATTTGTTAATACAGTAGGTTCATATATTCTTACATCACGTTTTTTACCACCATATAAAATATTTGCTCCTTCTTTTACAGCTTCTTGTACCCATGAATCGATACGTTCAACATCTTTTTTCGAAATAAGAGCAGATACATCTGTTTCTTCATGAAGCGGATCACCTACAATTACTGTTTCCATCGCTTTCGTTAATTTAGCAAGGAACTCATCCATTTTCTTTTCATGAACAAAGACACGTTGTACAGAAATACAAACTTGCCCATTATTCACGAACGCTCCCCATTTCACACGTTCAATGATTTCGTCGGTTAATTCCACATCCTCATCAATTATGACAGCGGCATTTGAACCAAGCTCTAACGTAACACGCTTTAATCCAGCCTTCGCCCGAATACCAATTCCCACTCTCGGACTTCCTGTAAAAGTAATAGAAGCAACATCATCGTCTTTTACTAATGCTTCTCCTACAACCGCACCAAGACCAGAAATAATATTAAAAGCGCCTTTTGGTAAGCCTGCTTCTTCAAATAGTTCAACTAAAGCATAAGACGATAATGGTGTTTGATCAGCTGGTTTTAATACGATTGTATTCCCCGCGGCAATTGCAGGTCCCACTTTATGTGCAACTAAATTTAATGGAAAATTAAACGGCGTAATAGCACCAATAACCCCGATTGGCTTTCGGATTGTATAGGCGATGCGGCCATCAGCACCAGGAGCAGCATCTAACGGCAGTGTTTCACCATATATACGTTTCGCTTCTTCCGCTGCAAACTTATATGTTTGTACAGTACGATCAACTTCTCCCCTTGCAGCACGAATCGGCTTCGCAGCTTCTTTTGCGATAATTTCTGCAAATTCCTCTCTTCTTTCATCCATTTCTTGAGCAACTTTCTCTAAAATAGATGCGCGATCATATGCAGATAATTTGCCCATTTCTTTCATTGCTTTTTTTGCTGAAATAACAGCTTCGCGAGCATCTTCTTCTGTACCTTGTGCAATTTCTGCTAAAATTTCTTCTGAATATGGCGCATATAATGGCTTATACGTTCCCACTCCCTTCCATTCACCATTTATATATAAATGTTTTTTCATATTAATTCTCCTTTCAAATATATGTATACAATGATTTCATTTAATTAGTTCACCTAGTGAAAGGTCTGACATATGTAATTGTAACATGTGCCTAATTTTTTCTCATTAAAAAAACCCTGCTAATAGCAGAGTTTACGTACTAATTTGTTCTTGTAGCGAAACCGTTTTTTCATCATCTGAAATGACACTTGGTGCTGATGGTTTCGTTACTTCTAACCGCTTAATATAGTGACCATCCAATTCTTTCACGCAAAACTTATAGTTTTCAATTTCAACAATATCCCCTTCAGTAATCTCAATATTCTTCGTTAAAATCCATCCGCCAATTGTAGCAACGTCATCATCATCAATTGATAAACCTAATAATGTATTCACTTCACTTACAAGTACTTTTCCTTCTAAAATCGTTTTCGTTTCACTAATTTGTTGAATTTCTGGTTGTTCATCTGTATCAAACTCGTCTTGAATATCCCCTACAATTTCTTCCAATATATCTTCAACTGTTACAAGGCCCGATGTACCACCATATTCATCAATTAATATTGCAATATGCGTTCGTTCTCTTTGCATTTTTAAAAATAAATCATGAATTGGAATGGATTCAATGACTAGAATGATTGGTCTCATATATTGCTCCACTGTCTTTTCGCTAACAGTACTACACTTTACAAAATCTGTAAAAATATCTTTAAAGTTTACAAAACCAATTACATGATCTTTATCACCATCAACAATCGGATATCTTGTATATTTCTCACTAGACATCTTTTGTAATGCCTCTTCAGCAGGCATCTCTTTGTTTAAAATATGCATTTCTGTTCGTGGTACCATTATTTCTTTTGCAATACGATCATCAAATTCAAAAATTTTATTCACATATTTAAATTCAGATTGATTAATTTCACCTTTTTTATAACTCTCTGAGACTAGTAAACGCAATTCTTCTTCCGAATGTACCTCTTCGTGACTTTTCGGAGGTTTTAACCCAAATATCTTTGTGATAAACCGAGCTGATCCATTTAAAAGCCAAATAAACGGATAGGCAATACGATAAAAGAAGATAAGCGGTTTAGCAACAAATAAACTTACTTGTTCCGCCTTTTGAATCGCAAATGTTTTCGGAGCTAATTCTCCTATCACCACATGAAGAAAAGTGATGAACAGAAATACTAAAATTACAGCCATAATATCCGCAAGTTGGGCTGGAACGTTCCAGCTTGCAAACAGTACGTCAAACATGTGCTTTAACGCTGGTTTACCTGACCAGCCAATTCCAAGAGCTGTAACTGTAATTCCTAATTGACAAGCTGATAAATATTCGTCTAAGTTTGTAATGACTGTTTTGACAGATATTGCAAGATTATTCCCTTCCGCAATTAAATAATCGATGCGTGAACCTCTCACTTTTACAATTGCAAATTCTGCCGCAACAAAAAATGCAGTTAAGGCAATTAAAACAATCACCATACTTATACTATATATGTCCAAATACATTTCCTCACTTACCTTGTAAGCAAGGAAGCCACCTCCTACTTAAATTTATTCAAGTGAAGTAAGCATTCTTATATTCTTACAAAATTCTACATTCGCAATCACCTTTTTATACATTATATGCATACATAAAGAAAGATATTTATATTAATGATAATCTAACCATCTTATTTCCGTCAAATTAGAAAACTTACAAAATTCAGTTTTTTATTTATAGAAAATTTATATTTTTACAAACTAATTTTCGTGAAAAAGCACTTTCTTTGCCGATTCTTCACTTCTTTTGTCACTCTTGAAGGGAACTAACTCCATAACTCGAAATCATTCAACAGGATATATATAGGAGGGATTATCTTGGAATATAAAACACCATTTATTGCGAAAAAGTTAGGTGTTAGCCCGAAGGCTGTAGTCCGGATTGCACAACAATTAAATCTTACGATAGAAAAAAATAAATATGGTCATTTCATTTTTACACAAAGCGATCTAGATCAAATGTTAGAGCACCATCGCGCTCAAATAGAACAAGAGCAAATTCGACCTATTCAAGAAAAGCCAGCTCATGAGTTTGAGCAATTAGCAGCTCAATTAAATGCTATTACGAAGCGATTAGACCGAATGGAAGAGCAAATGCTAGATAAAGCAAATGATGTCGTTACTTATCAGCTATTACAGCATCGTCGTGAAATGGAAGAGATGCTAGAACGAATTCAAATACTGGAAGCTGGTCTTAAGAAAGAAGAGCCACTTTATATTATCCCTGATACAAAACCAACTTATGAACGAGAAAAAAAGCCGAAGCGTCGTAAAATGATTTTTAGTATATTTGGTTTGTAATTCCATCCCATTATGGACTCTCTTCTAGTCTATAATGGGCTTTTTGTTTCGTAGAAAAAGATGCCCCGCGATAAGGCATCCTTCTTATTACTATATATACTCCTATCAAGTTAATTTGTTAACATAATATTTTTACTGTATTCTTTAATAAGTGCCTGAGCATGAGCATTTCCTTGAATAACATCTCGAAATTCCTTTAAGGAATACAGATGTGTTACCCCCTTGCGAGCATGAATCCGTACAGGTACACCTTGTAAAGTATCATGAAATTGAAATGGATTATCTATCGGTTCAATTGGAAAACCAAGTGTTAGTAGATACATATACATCCTTTTTGTAACTACCGCAATATACCACTCCGCCTTCGTCTCTAAAGCATGCATAAATAAAATCACTGTTAATCTTTTGAAATGTCCTCTCCCTCGGGAAGTTTTTGCAATACTTAACTTTCCTATTTCATAAACATTTTTTAAATCCTTCACTAAATCATTTTTAGAAAACGGATAGAAAAACTCCGAATTAGATTGTTCAGGTACCGTATACTTTATACATTCTACCGTACCGATATGATGCTGATCTTCTATTAATAAAAATCGTGATGGATTTAAATTCCGCTCTACGAACATTAAATTTCTCTCTTCGCAAAAGTCTCCCCAAAGTTGCTCGAACCAAAAATGTTCTTCTCTTGTTTGAACACGCTGGAACATATTTCCCCGCCTTTCCCATCGCCGCTCTGTTTTGATAACGCTTTCACTATCTATCATATAAGAACAAATCTTCGTATGCAACTAAAAAAATTTACTCCCTATTACATTCTATAGCATAAAATGAATTCCTATTCGAATTTTCTCGATCCAACATATTTAGTAGTAATTATTTTCGCCTTCCCTTTTTCACAAATATAGAGAAGATTAGTATTGCTCCCCATCCAACAATTCTAAATCCAAAGGCTATAAATCCTTCGCTCCCGCCATCTGTACCATTGATGAATCTCATTACTGAAACAATGATTGACACTGTAACAAGTCTAAACAAAAAACAATATATATTATTAAAAATGACCTTCAATTTCATGTTCCTCTTAAACACATACTACTTAACTACATCACCCTTTTTCTTACACAAACAACTTATTTCTTCTTAACCTAAAAAAATCCCTTTTAAAATGAGGATTTTTTTAGGTTACTATACTTTTCAACCATTTCTCAAAAATTTGGATCATCCCATGCTTTCCAGCCAATTTTTCTTCTCCTTGTTTCGTTTTATACGGATATAATTGTAAAAACACACCGCAACCGGATTCAATTTTTTTACTGTGCATATGGCTTCCTGGGTAGACACAAATCACTTCATAAATCGCTCTTCGATGATACACACGCTTACCATCTTGTTCTTCTACATATTTAATAGACCAATATTTGTACATTTGCTCCGTCGCTTTCGTATTCCCGACAGGTTGAAAAATATTATACATAGGACTATATTTTACTTCAATAATAATAGAAGATTTATACACATACTTCTCTTCTTGCTTCATATAACAATCTAAACGAATATCCGGCTTCTTTGTATCCTCCCCATTGTAAAAATTACTCCCTTTACTAAGTGCAATAAGTGGATGTGTTTCAATTAAATCATTAAATGCTACATGCACTTGAATATCATCTCGCTGCAAAATCACTTTCGTTCCATCTTGTAATCCATCTACATAAAAGTATTTTTGTATTTGTTCACGAACAGGAGGTTTATCGACAAAACCAAGTTGTTGTAATAAAGAAATTACGATGAAGAAAGCGTAATATTCATATACTAAAAATGTTGGTTTGTATACGAATAGTAACGCTGGGGATTGCTGATTATAATGCGGTAACAAATCTAAATGATGAATTAATTGTCGATGTGGAATCGGTATCGCATGTATTGTAATATTGGCCGTTTCAGAAATATCTCGCCAAAATGAAGAATGTAACAAATTTTGAAAGTACTGTATGCTTTGATGTACGATATGGGAAAGTATTTTATATTCTTGTATTTTTACAGAACTTTTACGTAAATCTGCTTCTTTCAACAAATGTATATTTTTATATTTCTGCTTCTCCCTATCCGTCACAGACCCATTACGTTCTATCGTTTGTATAATTGTTTTCACAGTCTTGTATTCTTCTGCTTTGCTATTTTTCGTTCCTTCTAGTATTTCGATTGTTCTCCGTAAAAAACTCTCTGCTTCAAGTAAATAATAATAAAATTGTTTTGTTTTAAATTTAAGAAAGATATTTTCCGCACTATTTTTATGTTCTGTAAACTTGCGATTATAATATTTAGCAGATGGTTTCCTTTCAGCCATGATTGCACTTTTTCTCGTAGCCTTTCGTTCTCGTACTTCCCAGTTATATTGATGAATATATTTCTTATTTGACTCTACTTTCTTAAAAGTTTGCTTTATTTTTTTCATTTTTTGCGGGAGCATTCGAAGTATCACTAAATAGGAAGAATCTTCAATATCACTAAGTGCTGAAAAAGTCTTTTTATAATATCCTCTATCTAAAATCAACTCATTCAAAATGGATTTCACATGCCCTTGAATCATTTCAAATTGATCATCAAAAAAATTTTTTGGTACAATTTGAAATGCGCCATAATATGTTTCTTCTTCTACTCTCACCTCAAAATGATATAAACCACAACGCCATGGATAAAAAAATTCAGTTTTTCCATGTTCATATACTAATGCTCTTTGTTTTTTTTCATTTAATTCATATTGTGATTCTTTTATATTTTTTTGTCCCTCATATACTTTATTCCATATAAACGTAATGTCAGTCGATTTTTGATAATGTAAATGTAAGCGTAACGGCTTTAGCTCTTGTACTTTATATATGCATTGAGCCAATCCCATAGTAGAGGTACAAAGACGATTTAAAAGAAGAAAATCTCCCTTCCCCTCTGTCCCAATGATTAATTTTAATACGAATGGGAGCTTCTCCTTCGTATCAACAATTTCAGTTTCATAGTGCTCCTCATTTTGCATATCCGTACAACTCCAGTTCTCTCCGTTTTTGCCTTATATACGCTAAAGAATGTTCAAATGTTGATACACAATTTGCAAGCGGTGACTGCAAGAGCGGTATTAACGTTGCTCCTCTTTTTTCTTCTTCATGAAGAAGAGAGCCCACCATCATTTCCGTTCCCCTTACCTTTGTTAATACACGCTGTTTAATTTGTAAATCAAACCCTTCTTCCCTGCTAATCATATACGATTGATTATTATGAAATGGTATATTTTGCAAATACATAGCAATTGCAGTTGCACATCGAAAAGAGATGCCTTTCGTTGCATCATATGATGATAATACGTCATGCAATTTATCTAACAACTCTAATTCTTCTTCTGAAAAAACTTCAATCATTTCTTTATTTCTTAGCCAATTTATCCGAAATTCTCCAGCTGTTACTTTAAAAGGCGGTCGTTGTATACCTTTACCTTGCCCTATACTCATCTCGCAAAATGGAATTTTTTGCAATGTAAGCAAATTTGTTCGATCTAATAGACGATCAGATAACTCTTTCGTTGTTTCATCAAAGTTAACAGTACCAATAAAAATAATATTCTCTCCTATTTCAATTGTAGGCGGAATTGTATTTTCTGTTTCAAGTACGTCTTCATATAAAGTAAGCATACGATTTTTCTTCTCTAATTGTAGAATAGATAAGAATGGTGTAAACCAATGCTCAATATGTGACATATTCATTTCATCAAATACAATTATATACAGCTGATTAGGATTTTCCTTCGCTTTTAATAACGTCCGAACTAACTTCGTTTCACTTTCAATAAAAGTACCATTTGGATGCAAATAACCAAGTAAATCATGCGGTTCTTGATAAGATGGTGATATCGGAATCCAAACTAGCTCTTCACCGTAATTTAGCCCGAGTGATTCCGCATAAGCTTGCACAAAACGTGATTTCCCAACACCTGGAATGCCAGCGAGAATCGTTAACATATTTGTTTTGACACTAATATGAAAATTAAAAATATCTGTTTGATCTAAATATAACCCTTTATCACGCACTACACTCTGTACATACTGCAAAAAAGAATCTTCACGCTCATCCCATTCTCGATCTTCTTTCTGTACTTTCATATCTACTACTTCGACTGGATTCCCCTCTTCTACCACACGTTTCATAAGCTGTTCATACACGTTCTCCCGCACGAAATACAACTGATCTTCCACTGCCAATTCAACACATTTCTTCCAATCAGTTATTTCAATATATTTACATTCTTTTCTTTGCTCACAATATGAAATGGAGCTAATTGATGATTTTAATGATAAATTTCCATATAATCTCCCATCATGCCATAGTAATTCAGGCACATCAAAATCTTGCGGAAACTTTGGCATAAAAAAAGATAAATGACCGTTACCAAGCTTTCGCTCCAATGACTCCCTTTTTCTATATCCTGCTACCCTTGGTGAAGGAATAAGTCTATATGCATTTCCTATTTCTCTCTGCTCCTCTGTACATATTAACTCTACATATAGTCTTCCCCTTTCATAATAAAGACGAAATAAAACTAATTGTTTGTCTAAATTTCGTTTCTTTAAATCAGCAAAGACTTTTTCATTTTTTTTGTTATTACATAATCCCTCAAACAAATACTTCCCATCAATAAACTGCGCTTTTAAAATTGACGGAATCGGAGAAAGACATTGCACAAAAAAGTTCTCTCCGTTTTTCTCTCCCTCACTTCCTGCAAACTTCCCAAGAAACAGCATGTGATACATCCTCTTTATAAAACTCGGAGAAAGAGCTTTATGTAACTTCAACACACTCACCTTCTTTTTTCATACTATTCTTAGTGTATGAAACACTTTAGAAAACTAGAAACAAAAAACCTGACGTTATCCGCCAGGTTATAAAAATAAAACTTATATTAATGAGAAGGAAAAGCTTTTTTTTCTTCTAAAATAGCATTGTGAGCAATTTTCATCTTAGCAAGTACGTATCGTAATCGATCCTCAGCATTTTCATCTTTATTATGTTGTAAGCATGCTAAATTCTCTACGGAACTAGCTAAATTTTCAATCACTCCGCGTAGTTCAGGATGATGATTAAAAAAGGACTCTTGTACTAATAATTTCCTTACGTCACTTGCTAATTCCATAATTCTTAACAATTGTTCTTTCTCTTCCATCTTCATCCCTCCTGAACATCTTATATATTAGATATTCTCTAAAAAAAGGAGAACTCCTTGTGAATAAAAGAAAAAAGTCCTATAAAAGGACTTTTTACATTTTTATATTCCCTGTGATCAGCATATAAAGTGATACTGTCGCTGCAATGACAATTACACCCACAACATATCGCTCCATGCCTGAAAAACAACGATTGCCTTTTTCTTTTCTTGCAAACGTATAAACAATAATCCCAATGCCATATACAATTGAAACAAGTAGTAAATTCTTTAATCCTGCTGCATAAATCAGCCATACAGAATATACAGAAGCAATTAAAGCTAGCAATCCATTTTTTACCCTTGCAACTTTCAGCTCTTTCGTAATCACTAATTTTAATTGATACAAGGCTGATAGCAAGTACGGTAATAAAATAGATGTCGATGCAATAAAGTACATGATTTGATATGTTGATTCTGAAAACAGAACGATAATAAATAACATTTGTGCAACGCCATTTGAAATCCATAATGCCATATGTGGTGTTTGCTTCTTATTTACTTTCGTAAAGACTTTCGGAAATACGCCGTCTTTGCCTGCTACATGAGAAATTTCAGAAACAAGTAGGAACCAGCCAATTAATGTACCTACAAGTGACGCAACTAATCCAATATTAATCGCTATTGCGCCCCATGGCCCAACAACATGTTCTAATACATGTCCCATTGAGGGAGTTTCTAAAACAGAAAGCTCTTTTCTTGTCATAGCTCCCATGGAAAGAACAGAAATTAAAATATAAATAGACATTACTAAAATAAGTCCAAGTACTGTCGCCTTTCCGACATCACGGCTGTTTTTCGCTCTTCCAGATAAGACAACCGCTCCTTCAACCCCAATAAAAACCCAAAGCGTTACAAGCATCGTATTTTTCACTTGACCAAGCACAGAAGAAATAGAGATTGTTCCTTCTCCCCAAAAATCATGTGCTAATGTATTCCAGCGAAACGCCGTCACCATAACGACAATAAATAATACGATAGGAACTAATTTTCCGATCGTTGCAATAACATTCATAATAGAAGCTTCACGAATTCCAAATAAAATAAGGAAGTGAAGTGTCCATAATAAAAGAGATGCACCAATGATCGAAGCAATATTATTTCCACCTTTAAAAATAGGAAAGAAATATCCAAGTGTACTGAATAATAACATAATCGTTGCTACATTTCCTAAAATCCCTGCAAGCCAATATCCCCAGGCACTGTTAAAACCGACATATTCGCCGAATCCAGCACGTGCATAACTATAAATTCCGCCCTCAAGCTCTGGTTTTTGCCTCGCTAACGTTTGGTATACAAGCGCAAGTGGAATCATTCCCATCGCTGTAATACACCAGCCAATTATTGTTGCCCCACTATTTGCCCCTACTGCTAAATCATGCGGTAAACTAAAAACGCCACCGCCAACCATTGTTCCAACTACTAATGCGATTAATGGAAAAAATCCTAATTTCTTTTCTATTGGTACCACCCCATCTGTCATTCTAGGTGTTATGTTCATCCGTTCAACTATTAAAGTCACCTTTTTCTCTAATAGACGTTTCTATTATATTTTTTCAGGAAAACATTACTTATTCTAAAAGAAAATGAGCAAAAAGGGAATACTTTTTTGAAAAATTGTATAAGTATGCACAAAAAAAACCGTTCATTTTATAATGAACGGTCATTTTCTACATATAAATTGCATATTTTTTGAAATTTAACGAATCAATTTTTCTTTTTGTAAAAATTGTTTCGCTACTTTTTCACTACTTTTACCATTTACATTTACTTCATAATTCATCTTTCGCATTTCCTCATCTGTAATTTTCCCAGCTAGTTTATTCAATACTTTTTCAAGCTCAGGATATTGGACAAACGTTTCTTTCTTTAATAATGGTGCTCCTTGATATGGCGGGAATAACCCTTTATCATCTTTTAATACTTTAAGACCATATTGCTCCAGTTCACTATCAGTCGAATATGCATCAATTACGTTAACATCACCTGATTGAATGGCACTATAACGTAATTTTGGTTCCATCGTTTTAACATTTGAAAACTTATAATTATATAATTTTTGCATTCCTTTATAACCGTCTTCACGATCTGCAAATTCTAACGTAAATCCAGCCCTTGCATCCGCAGCAATATTTTTCAAATCAGAAATTGTATTTACATTATATTGCTCTGCCGTTTTTTTCGGCATTGCGAGTGCATATGTATTGTTATAATCCATCGGCTTTAACATCATCATATTATATTTCTTTTCCATTCCAGTGCGTGCTTGTTCATATACTTCGTCTCGATTTGTACTCTTCGGTTCTTCTTTTACAAAAGTAGATAGAGCTGTTCCAGAAAATTCAGGGTATATATCCACTTCTCCTGATTTTAAAGCTTCAAAAACAAATGCTGTTTTCCCAAGCCCTGGTTTTAACTCTACGTGTAAATCTGTATCATTTTCAATAAGCTGTTTATACATTTGAATTAAAATTTCAGGTTCAGAACCTAACTTACCGGCAATAACAATATCCTTCTTTTGCGTATTCCAGAGAAATGGTGTAACTACAACTATAATAGCAATACCTACAATCAATATAACGCGCTTAGAAGAGCGTTTTGTGTTCTCAAGTAAGCGAAGTACTATATCAAAGAATAAAGCGAGCAACGCGGCTGGTATGGCCCCTAAAACGATAAGTGCATGGTCGTTCCGATCGATACCGAGTAAAATCAGTTTCCCAAGCCCACCAGCACCTATTAACGCTGCAAGTGTCGCTGTTCCAACAATTAATACCATCGCTGTACGAATACCGGCCATAATAATTGGCAGTGCAAGTGGAAGCTCTACCTTCCACAATCGTCTCCAACTATTCATACCCATCGCTTTTGCCGCTTCAATAAGCGAGTCATCCAACTTACGAATTCCTGTATACGTATTTCGTAAAATAGGCAATAACGCATACACAACTAATGCAATAATTGCCGGGAGCTTCCCGATTCCTACTAATGGAATTAAAAGTCCAAGTAAAGCGAGTGAAGGTATTGTCTGCATAACAGCAGAGGTACCTATAATGAATTCGGCAATTCTTTCTTTTCTCGTTAACAAAATGCCAAGTGGTACTGCAATTAAAACAGCAAAAAATAAAGAAATAAGCGATATTTGTAAATGCTCACTTAATGCACTAAGTAATTCTAATTTTCGTTCGTGAAATGTTTGGAATAAATCAGTCACGCTTTACCCTCTCTCCTTCATTTGTTCAGCTATGTAATTAACAACATGACGACTTGTTAATGTACCGACATGTTGTCCATCTTTTTCAATTGGTACAAATTCTTCTACTTGTAAACGCACCAAAGCTTCTTGCAAAGGAGAATATATAGATAAAGATGGGCCTTCACCTTTCCCTTTCACACTCGTTTCTAATAGTAATACATCTTCAATACTTTTTCCTTCATACCAAGGACGACCACGGTTCCCAATAAATTCTTCTACGAAATCATTTTTCGGATTATGTATAATACCTTCCGGTGTATCTAATTGAACGACTTTTCCCTCTCTCATCACACAAATACGGTCACCGAGCGATAACGCTTCTTGCATATCATGTGTTACGAACACAATTGTTTTTTGAATTTTTTTCTGTAACTGCACAATATCCTTTTGCAACTGTTCACGACTTAATGGATCTAACGCACTAAATGGCTCATCCATCAGAACGATTTTCGGATTTGCAGCTAATGCTCGTACTACGCCAACACGCTGCTTCTGTCCACCGGATAATTCATCTGGCATACGATCCCTATATATAGCTGGATCTAATCCAACCATATGAAGTAGTTCATCGACACGCGCTCGAATTTTCTCTTTACTCCATTTTCTCATTTCAGGTACAATCGCAATATTTTCAGCGATTGTCATATGCGGAAACAAAGCAATTTGTTGCAGTACATATCCAATATCCCAACGCAGTTCGTTTATATCGTAGTCTTGAATATCTTTTTCATCGATCAAAATTGATCCGTGTGTCGTCTCAATTAAACGATTGATCATTTTCATCGTCGTTGTCTTCCCACAACCACTCGGTCCAATAAGAACAAAAAATTCTCCTTTTTTAATTTCTAAATGTAATGAATCAACTGCTTTCGTACCGTCTTCATATGCTTTTGACACATGATTAAATCGAATCACAAATACAACTCCCTTATTGTTGTTTCTTTTATTTTGATGGAATACGGACATCATTTCAAATGATACGCTTAATGAAATGAAAAAAAGAGCTCTTACTTGAGCTCTAACGATCGAATAATATCGTCTTCATAATTGCAGCATATTCACGCACATACGCTTTTTTCTTAGAACGATTCGGTGTTCTAGCAGCTAGCGCTTCCATCTTCATCCCTAAACGCTTTGCAATTATTTTCGTACGATATAAATGATACGTATTACTAACAACTACCGCGTGCTTTACATCATATAAATCCATACTAAACTTTAAATTTTCATACGTACTAGTAGAACGATCTTCAATAAAAATACGATTCTCATCTATACCATGTACCATTAAATAGTTTCGCATACTATGAGCTTCCGGTATATCTTCATCCTCACCTTGCCCTCCAGAAACAATTACATTTGCTTCTGGGTGAGAATACAAATATTCCAGAGCTACGTCCAAACGATTTTGAAGAGATAAAGACGGTTTATCTCCAAACAACTTTGCACCTAATACAAGGACATATGGAGAGTGATTACTTAATTTCTCACGAGCAACTTTCTTCATTCGAAATGTCGTATATACGATGTACAGTGGTGGTGGTAATAAGATCATAAGTAATATCCATTTGTTCATAGTTAGGTTTACACTCCCTTTCTTTTTATTATATAGAAAAAGAAAGGGAGGAAGAAGTGTTTTTTTACTTATTATTTAGTTGAAAATCAATCCCCTTTATACGATAGACTTGTTAGAAACCTCCATTCCTATTTTACGTTCGGACGCAATATAATACACAGCTATCCCGAATGAACAAATTAATATGACGCTTAATACATAAAACGGAATCATTACTCCTAGCTTGGATACACCTGCAGTAAACAACATTAATAACACAATTCGAATTCCTGTACCGATTAATCTAAACAAGCTATCTACACGTCCCATTACTTCATTTGGAATCTTCTCCATCATCAATACATTTCTGGCAACTCTTGTTCCAGCATTTCCAAGAGCATGAAAAATTACAAGTCCGTATAACATTATGATTGATGGTTCCACTATCATTACGGTAATTGAAATTACATATATGAACATCGTTATGACGATAGAAACTTCTGTTTTCACATATCTCATCATGATTGGAATACTAATTCCCGCTATAACAGCACCAACGCCATACATCATACCTTCTATCGCATACACAGAAGCGCTTGCCTTTAATATGTCTGAAATGTATACAGGGATTAAATAGTTTGCCATCATTACACCGATAAATGGCATATAGGTCGCAAGTAAAATACTTGCAGAAACAAATGTACTAAAAATCAACTAAAAGGCTGATAAATCAACGTTTTTTATAACTACAAAAACTACAAATAATCGTTTGATTTTACACATTTGTTACCAAAACGTTACCACAAAACAAAAAAGCACAGCGTGTATAAGTAGTGTTGGTAGCACTCTTATACCGTCCGCCTACTCACGATAGGCAAACACTTGCTGTACTCTTACGGACTATTTTACAATACGTAAGGGCTCCTTAGCAACAGTTTGCTTACACTCGGCATTCTGTTGCTTTTTTGTTTATACAAAGGGGCCTATATAATGAAGAAACGTATCAATGTTATCGCAAATGAAGAATCCTTCCACAACCTTTCTACATTTAAAGAAGTAGAAGAACTAAATAAAACTGTACGTGCATACAGAGACATCATCCGTATGTCTATTAAGCGTACTGACGTACAATCCAAACTCATTGCACTACTTGAAATTTTAAAACGCCATAGCTGCAAATATGTAGGTGTTAGTTTCCTATGCAAAAATAGAATCGCTGAAAAAATGGAAGTTTCATATAAAACTGTACAACGTTTAATGAAGAAACTTGTGGATTTAGAGATGCTTAAGCAAGTTTCTATGAAGCGTAAAAAAGATATGCTTCAAACTTCTAACGCTATTATCATTCAACCAATTGTGGAAGAAGTGTCCAACAAGATAGATACAAAAGGTCCTACAAAGTTTCCTACCATTAAAACAACCCCTTCTTCCTTAAAACAAAATATAAAAGATAAAAACAAACGTAATAGTAATGAGAATAGCAATACACCTGAGGAAAATATTAAAGAAGCTGATTTCGTAGCTCACTGGGTACCTGAACGTTTTGTTTCTTTAACTAACTCTTTTTACAGTGAATCTAAAACAATTCAAGAACTGTGGAAGGTCGTAAGACAGTGCAATAAAATTACAAACTTCTCTACAGGTGATAAAGCATTCACTAAAGACCAGGAGCTTACTATCGGCTTACAAGCTATCAAAGAGTTTGTTATGAAAATTAAATCTGGAGCAAAAATGAAGAAGGGTAAATTCGCTTATTTCAACGGGATTGTAAACAACTTAATGGACAAGTTCTACTTTGATAAAGAGTTTATGAGAGCGTAAAAAAAGCTCCCAAACATTGAGGAACCAATAAGGGGATTTTTTCAAAAAGCAGACGGAGCGGGATTTTCTACAACCGTAATACATGTTTTCATATTGTTAAAACACTCAAAATTCCTCTTAAGGATGAGAAAACTTCATATCTTATTTATACAATTTATGTTATGGTACAATATGTTAATTAATTACAATACTTTCTAAAAGGAGGATAGATAATGAAAGCAAAGAAACTAGTAGCTTTAGCAATACCTATTATGTTATTAGCAGGTTGTGGTACTGATAAAACAGACGTAAAGACGAAAGAAAAAGTAAACATCAAGTCAGAAAGCAAACCACTACAAGAAAGTAAGGTAGATAAAGTTAAACCTGTAGATGTAGGTAACTATTCAACAGAAGAGTACATTAATTCTCTTTCAGACATAGCTTTAGAGATGGAGGATAAGGTAACGGAGATGGATAATCTACTTGTAGGAGAAGACCTTCCATTACATAGCAAGTATAAGTATATAAAATTAGCAGAAGAATCAATAGACTTGTCAGTACAAGCTAGAGAGTTAAAAGTACCGAAAGAGTTCGCAGAGGTGCATAAAGACGTTGATAGAGCTATGCAGATGTACAGTACTGGTTTTCAATATCAAATAGACTATGTAAAAAAGCCAGACCCTAAAAATTCAAATAAAGCTATAGAGGTTATAACAGAAGCAGGTAACTTATGGTTAGAAACATCTGAGAGACTAGGCAAAGAATATAGTAAAGTAGTATTACAATAAAATTGTTTTCAAGAAAGAATGTAAATAAGTACAAACAAAGGGGTATATAACGATGAAAGCAAAGAAACTAGTAAGTTTAGCACTTCCAATCATGTTATTAGGTGGTTGTGCAACAGATAAGGTAGACACGAAGTCAAAAGATAAAGTGGAGACTAAGGCTGAAACAAAAGAGAAGTTATCGAAAGACATTTATCCAGTACGTATGACTAGCTTATCATCTGAGTTAATGGGGAAAATCACGAATATAGTAGAAATAGCAATGAATAAAGAAAAGGATGAGAAGACTTTAAAGAAAGAAGTCCTAAAACAAGAATCTGAGTTACAAACAATCATTGCTAAGTTTGATAAGATTGAACCACCAAAAGAGTATGCAGAATCACATAAAGACATACTAAAAGCAGTTGATTGTTATAGTAAAGCTTACTCAAAACAAGCTAAGTATTTTAAAGCAAATGAGAAGGATATAGACCCTGATAAGAAACAGGAAATCACGGAGTTAATCGAACGAGGTAATAAGTATTGGATACCAGGATTCCAACCTGTTCAAGACGAAACATCTAGAGTAGACGCTGTAAATGCAAATAAAGCTGCAAAGGATAAACAGAGTGCATTGGATAATACAAACCCTGACACAATAAAAAGAACAGATGATGCTCCTAAGTCAAACGATGTATCTAATTTAGAAGAAGTTACGAAGTATAAGCAAGACATCATAGACAGTTCGAATGCAATAGCAGATACAATGCACTTAATTGAAGGAATAGCAGGTTCAGACATCAAGGCTTATGTACAGAAGAAAAGTGAAATCCAACTAAGTGTAGGTGGAGCAAAAGCAAATGCTAGGAAACTAAAGGACTTGAAAGCACCTTCTGGATTTGAGGGAGAACAAAACAAGATAAAACAATCCATGCAATACTATGAAGATGCTTTCCAACTTCTATTTGATGCAATAGAGCAAGAAGACCAAGCTAAACTTCATCAGTCAATGGGTAAAACACATATAGGTGCAAAGATATTTGATGAAGCAACAAAGGGTATTGCAGATAAATCACAACAATAAAGGATATGTGAGTATGAATCGTAAACTGTTAGAGTTGTTCCAGTCATGTTATTGTCAGGAGTAGGTTGTTCTAGTAAAGACGTTGCAGAAGAAAAAGAAGACTGATAGTTTACAAGTAGTAGTAGATTATAAAACTCCTATACTTGACTTAAGTAAAGCGTTAGAAAGCAAATTATCTACATAAGAATTAAAAGAGTTACTTATGAATGCTAAAGTTTAATACATAGTAAAAAAGCCGACTCAATTAAGAGCCGGTTTCTTTTATGTTAACGTACGTTTACGTATGCATCACTAGCTGTAATGTAGTACGTATTCCCTTTCGAATTGTGTACTTTGTATTGTGGTGATCCATTGACAGTTACTTTTTCATCGATTGTAAACCCTAGTCCTGCATCTAAAGTACCAGCCACGTCTTTATCATGCCAAGATGGAGATTCATAGAAACGTAGGTTATCCACTTTAGTAACAACACGCTTCCCTATAATAGAGGAATCTACTGTGCTTTTCTTACTAAACTTCACATAAGATGGATTGTTCTTAATCCATTGTTCACCGCCAAGATTTAACCAACCACCCTTTTCAGCCCATACAGCATAATATAAATCATTAGCATCAATTTATTACTTTCCCATTCGTGTTTTACCTCTATGTTATACTACATTACCTTTTAAGAACTATAACAAACACATATGTTGTAAAATATATGTGTTTGAGGAAACTTTAACCATTTATTGTTATAATTATATCCGCAATATTTTTCCAGGAGGGTTCCTATAAAGAACAATAGGATAATGGACATACATACTAGGCACTCCCCTTCTTTAATACGTTCATAGAAATATAGAAAGGGTTTATACGATGGGACAATTCCAAAGTAATTTACAAACAGCAACACAAATTGCTACGAAAATGGGATCAGCTTCTGACAGGATTCAAAGTGCAACAAGTCGTTCTATAACAAAGGCAACGCGTACAACACTATCTGTTAACTCCAAAGCACAAGAAGCGAGCCAACAAGTTTTAGATTTGACGAAACAATTTTCTGTAGCCTTTCAACAAGCGGTTGATAATATTCATTCGGTAGCTAACGAGTTTGAGAGAATGGATAAAGAACTTCAAAATATTTTTCGCTAATGTGATAACCTACGTAAAGTAAAACGGTAGGAGGAAAAAGATGAGTCAAGATATTGAAAAACAAATGAATCAATTAAATCAAAAATTACGAAGTGTATTTGAAGAACAGAATCGGAATCAATCTGCGATTCAAACCCAGGAACAAGTAGAAGAAGATTTTCATGTATGGAAAAATCAAAACCATCGTTTGTTTGACCGTATTTTAGGAACTTGGCATAGAGATAGAGAAATGTCATTGTTTTTTATGAATATGAGTCAAGATGCACAATATATTGAGCGAAAACTTACTTTCGAATTGGAAAATCAAAAAGAAACATTGCTTAAGGAAAAACGAAATCTTAGTGACTTAGAAAATGACCTTTACTATCAAAAACAGAATCTAGCAAAGGAGGTCAATTCATGAGTTTGAATATGTATCTAGGGGAAGTACATACGCAAACACAAAGCATGAACGCTGTATGTACCGCTACGATTCAAGGTATGGAACAAGCTATTCAGTCGATTGATGCTTTTGCAATTGATACTGTTCTACAAGGACAAACATATAGCAGTGCAAAAGCATTCTTTGCACAAACCTTTCGTCCATTAGCACAAGGAATCATTTACTTGTGTGAAGAACTAATCCGTCAGAATGATGCCTTTCCAAGTCACTTTCAATCACAAGTAGCTTCAACAGATGTCATCGAACAAGAAATACTAGAACAAATTCAAGGGATTGACCGAATGAAAGCAAGTATGGAAGCCATCAGTCAAACCATGCCAATCCCGGGTATGGACGCTATGGCGAATCTTTTTACTGTCATGAGGAAGAAACTGCAAGAAAAACTAGAACACTTACATGAATTCAATTATACTTCTAGTAGTAATTATGATACTGCACTTCAATTAGCTGCGAGTATCGCGCAAGGTCTTGCGGAAGTGCAAAGTGGGAAAGGTTTCAGCCCCGCAAGTGGAACATTTAGCATACAAGAATTGAATATGGAGTGGACGGGGCCTATTCAAGCAATTACAGAAAGTAAAGCTCGTGAAGCACAAATTGAAAAAGCAATTGCTTTACGAGAACAAGAAGCCAATAGACCATGGTATGAAAAAACAGCTATCAGTACTTGGGAATTTATGAAAGAATTTTTTCAAGGCGCTGGTAGTGCGGCTTTCGAAAGCGTTATTGGACTAGAATCACCTGATAATGATGAATTAGAAAGCAAGTTAACTTATCAATCGGGAAGATTTGCCGGAAATGTTGTAGCAGGAGCGGCATCTATTATAGAAATTCTAGAGGGTCTTACTGTCATAGGCGGGGCTAATTTCTTAACCTTCGTCGCAGAAGTAGGAAGTGGTGGGTTAGCATCACCAATTGTTCTTCCATTAGATGCAGCTGCTACAGCGGCTGGACTAAGTCTTGTTGGACATGGTGTATTTGTTGGGCGTAATGCAATTCAAAATGGTAAGGATACTCTTCAAAAATTCCAGTCTTCCCCGTCTTCTGGTGGTAGTAGTTCTAACCCATCGACATGGAATGAATTTCAAACTGCCAACAAAGGTAAATATAGTAAGGATGAAATGAGTAAGGCTTGGGATAAGTATAAAAAAGAAAATGGTATTGAAAGTGACTCAGGCGATAAAACTTACACAAGACCTTCAGGATATAGAACGGGCGTAAGAGATAAAGTCTGGGATAATGCTAAAAGTGAAGATGGTCTCGTAAGGGATCCAATAAATAATGAAATAATGAATAAAGATAAGCCTTGGGATATGGGGCATTTACCAGGTTATGAATTTAGAAAGCATAAAAAAAGTGCTGAAGAAAGAGGAATAACAAGAGAACAGTTTTTAGATGAACATAACAATCCTAATCATTACCGCCCTGAACTTCCGTCATCGAATAGGAGTCATAAAGGTGAAGATTTAACGGATGATTATTTTGGAGACTGAAATTATTAAAAATTATTAGCGAAAGATAGGAGAGTAAAATGGGGATATCAAATGAAAGTAAAATGATTGCTAAATCAGCTTTAAAAGTGTTTGGAGGTAATCCTGTTGTTTCTAAATATTGGGATGATAATAGTATAAGTAATATCGATATTTTATCAACAGGAGATAGACCCTGCGAGGGGGTTACATCGTATTCTACTATTGGCTTGCATATGCATTCAATAGGACGATCTATAGATGAAAAGTCTTTACGAGTAGAAATTGTTGGTGCGAGCGCAACAGCTTATAATAATTATGCAAATGTACTAGCAACATGTGCTTTTTGTGTAATCAATTCAAAAATGCCACTCTATCCAGGTCAAATATTTTTGGATGTGCTGAAGTTTGATTATCCTAATAGTGAAATGAAACATATGTTTTTTGTGCCACCATTTCTGTGGGAAGATCAGTTACAAACAATTGATTTCTCAGACAAAAAAGTCGCATGGTTGCTTGCCGTCCCAATATCAGAAAAAGAATATTTATTTGCTCAACAAAATGGTTCAAATAAGCTTGAGAATTTATTTGAGCAAAATGAAATAGACATTTTCGATATTAAACGAGACTCTGTACTGTAATATCATGCTGAATACTTTATGTATAAGAGTATATTGTTTCTACAAATTATAATTCCTATTAAATAGCAAGTTTGAATAAATCAGACAAGCGGGAAGTCAACTTTGGCTACCTTTGGTAAGCAAAGAGGCTACCTAATTATAATGTTAACTTTTGGAATTATATAAGTGAATGGATTGTTATTGGTGTTGAATAAAAAGCACTTAATAATTTATGCAAAATGTATTTAATATGGAAAGCAGAAAATCTAAAGTATGATAAAAAATCCGACTCATAAGAGCCGGATTTTCACTTCATAAATACATATGCTTCGCTAGCAGTTACAAAGTATGTTTTACCTTTGTTGTTGTGTACTTTTGAAACCACCTATTACTTAATAATTACATCTTCCTCACGAATCCAACGATTACCACCAATATCTATTGCGTCGCCAACTCTTCCCCAAATACGATAAGGAGTAGAACCGTCAATATTTCCAACATGGTTAATACATTCTGGTTCACTATGAACTGCAATCCCCCAACCTACAGGATATTTAGAATGCGTATAGAACCATTTCACATCAAAATGTTTTAGGTAAGCCCACTGCTTTTCATTCCCAAGGCAGATCATGTCTTTTTCTCCACCACCCCAGTATCCTTTCTGGATTAAGTAAGGGATTTTTTGTGTGATACGTCCTGCAAAAATAGGATTAGCAGGATTTTCATATAGATTCACACCATAACCATCATCGTATCTCGATGTTGCATGTCCAATTCCCTCTTTTTGAATAGACTGAATTATATGAATTGGCTGAATTGGATCAATTGGGTTAATTGGATCAATTGGGTTAATTGGATTTAGTTCATTACCACCAATAAACCAAGATAATGGCTTGTCTCCATTTAGAACATTTAAGTCAACTTTTCCTACACCATCAAGCCAACCGCCTGTTTCTCCATCTGCATATTGCCATAGATCACACGCATAGGCAGGTTTATTACTTCCATAACGAGGAATCCATAAAAAGTCTGCTTTCACCTTATTTAAACCATATTGATTGTACATATGATGTGATACATAAAATCCGACTTTCCAACCTGCCGCTTTACATGTATCAATAAAAGCTTGAGAAGCAGCTGCTAGATTGTCGGGGCCACAACTTTTTAATGTATCATCCTCACAATCTAGCACTAAGAATTTAGCATTTAAATTTGTTCTTTTCATAAAATCGTTCGCTTCCACAATTGCATCATTAACAGAAACATAGCATCCATACGCATAGGCAGCATGTGGAATGCCACGTTTCTCTAATTGCGCTACATGTTGTTTATATAATCCATCTACTGTATCTGATCCATATTGAACACGGCAAATCGCTAAACTAACTTGAGGAGCTAATACATCCCAATTAATACTGTCATTCCATTTTGAAATATCGATAATATGTTTTTTCATTATTGAACATCTCCCTTTTTATCTTCTTGTTTTTGTTTACCACCTAAAATTTCAACCGCGTTTGTCAAAGCTTGTGGAAGTGGGATTCCCATACGTCCAGCGTTTTCTAAAAGTGATAACAATTCATTACCCATGAAAAAAAAGATTGTTGCTTCACGGATAGCACTGTCGCTTCCAAACGCTGTATCTAATTGCGCTGCCACTCCAACCAAAAGAAAAAGCACCACCTTTTTGGCGATGCCTTTGAAACCTACTTTACTTTTTAACTCTCCGTTGTATCCTGCTGCAATCATTCCAGTTAAATAATCAATAACTGCCATCGTCACTAAGATTTTCAATGTTGCATCCCATCCTCCTAAGAAATATCCACAGAAGCCACCAAAGGTAGCTATAAACGTTTTTATGAATACGTCGATACGTTCCACTTGTTTGCCTCCTTTTTTATACTAAATAATTGATTGAAAAATGAATAGTTTTGTCAGTAGTGATGTTGTATATTTTTACATTACCACCAGTTTCTACGTTAAATTCACATATAGAATAAGGTGGACCGGCAATAATAACAACATCTGTTATTTGTTGGGCTGGTCGCAATGCAGTTGGAACATTGAATACAACTTGCCCTTCTTTTATATTCTTTAAAGAACCTATAACAGAAACTTGGTCGCCACTTCGTTTCGCTCTAGTAACTTGTCTTCCTTCAACGTTGGAAGCATTAGCTGTGTTGATTGACATCTGAATCCAATCCGTATCGGTAGTTCGTTTAAATCCTTGTACAGTAAAATCTCATCCCACAAAATCTTCTTTTGTGACATGATTTGTCCACCCTGTCCACCCGTTATTTCCGTTTAGATAATTTGTATAAAATCCACCTACACTATCTTTAGCGATTACAAAGCCAATATTATTCTGATTAAAATAAGAAATTCCCCTCCAAGGTTTGCCCGATGGGATTGTGTTTTGCACACCTGTAGCACAATAAATTGTATTCATCCCGGCACCTTTCGCGGCTATTTCATCAAGAATATTCTTTGTGGCATCACTAGCAGAAATAGTTTGACCACCTGATTCAGTTGTAATCTTTGGTACTTGAACACCTTTAGCATTAATTAATGTTGTTAACTCTGCAAATTTGTTGTTTGTATCTATAATTCTCTTATTTGTATCATCAATATCTTTTTGATATCCTGCCACTTGTTCTATAGCTTTTTCAAAATCAGAAATATAGTTTTCTATTTTAATATTTCCTTCTTTTACATCTCGACTTAATACAATTCGAATGTCAGGTGTACTCATTCGTTCTGTACTTTTTTCAAATACAAAATAAGCAGTCCAATCCGATGCTATTGAAACAGATTGAGGTGTAAAAGTATATGAAAACACACCATTTTTCGCATCAATTAATTGAGCATCATCACGAATGAATGCCCCTGTATGATTTGTTGCTTCATATTTGATTGCATATCCTGTTAAATCAACGCTTCTCCCTTTTTGCTTTAGATACACAATGAGTTTCAAACCATTTTTATCATTCTGCCGAGAACGAATTGTTTTTGTGAATACTGGATCATCCAAATCTACAATAATTTCTTCCTCCCTCATCTACTACAACACTCCTTTCTATAACGTTTCTCTTTTAACGTATCTAATTGGTCTTCTGTTGCGTTTCGTTCTGTTTCTATGTTTTACATTACCTTTCGTTTGTATCGGCTCTAACTCTCGAATTCTAGCATCTGTTTTTGTTACGTATTCTTGAAAGGCTCTAACCTGCTGTGAAATCATCCCATACAAACCCTTTCCTGTTTCTTCAGATTCGTTCGGAATGACAATACCATAATGAGTTGGAATGTCATTTGTCGTTAAAGTTGGTTCCCCCTCTTTACGATCCATACGCATTTCATAAAGTTTGGCTACATCCATTTTAAGGTTATATTGTTTTATATCCCAATTCATTACTTCATCTAATACATCAAATTTAATGTCTCGAATATTGGTTTTATATTTCCGTTTTGAGGAGACCTTAAAGTCCCCTGCAATAATGCCACCATAAAATGAACCTGTACCAGATTTAACTTGAAGATACCCATTCTCATAATCCGAATTACGTAACATACAATATTGCATGATAAGATCCGTGTCTCCACCAGAAGAAGTATCAAAAGATAATATTCTTTTACCGTTTTTATGGTAATAAAACTTTTGCCCAGCAGTGAAATGCATATTTCCATTTGTGGCTTCAGCGATAAAATCATTTTTTGCTTTTGCTGCAAAGTTTGTACCTGCTTTTATATCGAAGTATGATAATTGGGATTCCATTTGCAAATATTCCTCTGCTTTTACGTTTATATCGCCATTTTGACCAAATTTAATAATGGCAGGAAAATATAAGTCTGTATTACTTCCACCAATATAACCTCGTGTAATTCCTATCCCTGCTGCTTTAGGATAAATATTTGAATACTGATAAAGTGCAAGGGCTCCTTGTGAAGCTGTAATGTCATTGTCTCCACCTATAAGTAAAGTGGGTTGTAATTCATTCCTCGAATTTTTGTAGTATCCTAAAAACATACGAGCAATATCATTTTCCATAATTCGCATGAATTGTTTAGATATGCTTACATAGTTTTTTGTATCATCGGATCTTAAAGTGGTACCACTAATTTCTCCACCTTTAATTAAATTACCAGTAAGTGTTCCAACTGTTATAAAATCAGCGACAATTCGCCCATCATATGTAATCGCAGTTTCATATGGACCCGTTACTCCCCAAGGGGAATACCCTAATCCATTGATGTTCCACTGCCAAACCTTTGAGGCGGTCATTTCGTATTTTATTAGCCGAAGAATATTTTGAATGGTACTGCCAGAGAAGAAAACAGTCTTCTATAAACACTATTAAAAATATGATATATAATCACTTACTAAAAGAATTTGGAAAAATGAAGATAGATAAGATTACAGCAAAACATGTCATGAATTATCAAAATAAGATAATGCATGACTATTCAGCTGAAACTTTAAAAAAGATTCATAACGTACTTTCCGCTATATTTAATTTTGCAATTAAGTTCCACGGCTTAAATCGTAATCCAGCACGAATTGCAGGAAATTTTGAAATTGAGTCTAATAAAAGAATGAACTTCTGGGAATTTGAAGAATTCAAAAGGTTTATCAGTGTTGTAGACGAATCGATATATATAGCCTTTTTTTCAACACTCTATTATAGTGGAGCTAGAAAAGGAGAACTTTTAGCTTTAACTTGGGAAGATGTTAATTTTGAAGAAAAAATAATTGATATCAATAAAACAAGCTATAATAAACATATTACTAAACCAAAAACGAAAGCATCCAACCGAATCATTATGTTACCTACTATCGTAATGGATCTACTAAAAGAAATAAAAAATAATGCTACATTAAAAGTTCCTTTGAAAAAGGATTATGTTGTGTTTGGTGAGTTTTATGATAGTATAGCAACTACCACATTAACTAGAAAATATAAAATCTTTTTAGCGGTGTCAGGAGTGAAAAAGATTGTACTTCATGAATTCAGGCACTCTCATGCTTCTTACCTCATTAATAAAGGTGTAAGTCCGCTTGTCGTAGCCCAACGCTTAGGTCATTCAAATGTAGCAACAACTTTAAACACTTATAGTCACTTATATCCATCCAAACAAGCAGAAGTAGTGGCATTTATGGAAGAAGATTTATTATAATCGTTACCAAAGCGTTACCACAACCGTCTAAACGGTTGGTATTACTAGCTTGATGTATATGTCGCAAGTAAAAACCAAAAGAATTTAGAACGACCTTTCATAAAATGAATTCCTTCAAACATTTGCTTTTTAAATGTTACTTTTTCCTTTACTGTTTTCTTTTTTACATATGGGATACATAAAAAGAGGAAAAATGCTCCTACAAAAGTCAACATATCTACTAATAAGATCCATTTCAGTGAAACTATCTCAATTAAGAAGCTAGCCGCTGCTCCTGCAATAACTTGCGTCAGTTGTCCTTGAATCTCCATCGTTCCACTCAAATTTTTATAATGTTCTGCTTGAAATATTTCTTGGTTAAACGCGAAGATGGTTGGATAAAACAATAAATAATAGAATGAACCAGCTATATAAATAATAATATAATGAAAAGAATCATAAGATTGCCCAATAAATCCCCAAACCGTCATTATCCCTATAACGATAATGCCCAGCCCTTCGTTACATAATAATAACGATTTTCTTGAAAAACGATCGATGCTTTGACCAATGAATGGTGTTAATAAAAACATAATAAGAGTTGCGATGATAGATACGTATCCAAACATCGTTTCTCCACCACTTTCTTTGATCAAAAGCCATGGGATCGTAATCATAACAATCCCAGAACCAATAGCTGATAAACTATTGGCTCCTAGAATGTAATACAACCGAGAATCATGATAAAGAGAGGACATATCACTCAACTCCTAATTGTTTTTTCACCTCTTTATATACACTCATATACGCTTGTAATTCTTTTATTAAATCATGGATTAGCGGCTTTGCATCTTCTCCAAGTTCACCATCTTGTACATGTAATCCATCTATTACAACTTGTTTTGGGATTGCATTCGCATACACACCTCTTGCAACAATACGCATATTATTTAACGCATTAATTCCCCCTTTTCCGCCCCCTGCTACCGCTAATAAAGCGACTGGTTTATGGACGAATTCACTACTACTTAAGTAATCTAGCGCATTTTTTAATGCCCCACTCATCGCATTATGATATTCAGGTGTGCAAAATACTACACCCTCTGCTTTTTTCACTAAAGCTTTTAAATTTTTGACCGCCTCTAATTCACGTTGTGATTCTTCACCGTTATATAAAGGTAATTCCTCTACCGCTAAATCATATAAATCTCCCTCGAATTGCTCAGCGATATATTTTGCAATAACACGTGTTCTTCCAAATTTTCTTGGTGTTCCATTGATTACGACTAATTTCATGATTCTTTCTCCCCTTTGCTTTAAGTTCTATTTACATATTATCAGAAATTTCTATACAAAATACAGTAAAAAGAGGGAAATACCTTAATAAAATAGTATGATAAACAAAAAAGAACCCATACTTTCGTATGAGTTCTACACTATTAGTCTTCACTTTCCTTATCATTATCTACTCGTAATGCTTCTTGTGCTTCAAAGTGATAATACGCTTTTTCAGCTAATTTTGTACGTTCTTCCGGCAATTCAATATATTTCATAACCATCTCCACAATCTTTTCGTGTGGAGTAAATACTATGCCTGGCCACTCTGCTTCATCTTGCGCATTACTAGATTCCGAAATAATAAATTTGTGGTTTGCAACAGCTTGCGAAATTCTTGGTGCTTCAAGAATTCCTGTTAAATAAAAATGAATGTTTAAAATAATTTTCGCCCTTGCAATCAACTCGTTTCTAGGTATTCCCCACGCGTTGTCCTTAAAAACAATATTTAAATTTGGAGCAACTTCTTTTAATCCGTCCAGAATTGCTTGACGTCTTTCGTTAAGAGCACCGATAAATAGTACATCAATATCTTCAGAAATCTCATTATCAAATGCCTCTCGCTTTATTTCTAAAGTTGGAGCATAGTTCATTCTCACATGTTTGATTTCTTTTCCTACTCCTTTTTTCTTTAGCCATTCAATATTTTGCGAACTATAATCCCATATTACTCGATTTTTTAATATCATAAGATAAATAGAATGTGCGTAAGGGCTCCCATCATATAATTGTTCTAAGTTATAAATGATTGCATCTTTCGGGAGACTCTCCGGATTGTAAACACACGTATGCGCTCCAAAAACAACTGTATTCTTTGCGTTTTCTAGTAAAGTTTCTGATATTATCACTTTCTGTTCTCGTTGCTCTAATTTCCATTTTAAAGCACGCGCAACATCTATAAAACTTCCATACGTATGTGGACATATATATAAGCAATAATCATATTCCGTATTTAAAAAGTTTTCGATTAATCTTAAATTATTTTGATACAAATCTACGTGAGGATATCGAACTAACAACTGATTGGCATACTTTCTTGCCACTTTATATAACCCTGCATAGTAAGCAGCTACACACCTCCTCAACTCAATTCTCTCTCTATGTTCCTCTGGTAATTCCATATCCAAAAGAAGGTTTGCTATAAAATAAGCTTTCAAATGGTCACGATCATAATAATAGTCTAGTAGTGGGATTAATTCCTCAGGCGTATTTCCATTTACCGATTCTCCTAGTTCAATAGCCCATCTTATTAATTCCATTATCTCTCCACTACTCCTTTATCAAAAAAATTAAAATGCTTTTCAATAAAACTTTGCATTACTCTCTACAATACTTGCTATATGAACCGGTATCTCTTCTTTCTTCGATTCAAGATACTTTTGTGATTGTGCACCTAAATGTTTTTTATGTGGTATATAATACGCACATATAGAAATCTCATAATCGAATAAGTAATCATATACATGATAATCTACAAACAGAAGATCTTCTTTCGGAAAAGGAATTTCTTTTCCTTGCAATGCATACATCAAACCAATATTATTTTTGGACCGCGCGCGGTATAGTCTTGCAAGTTGATATAGAGGCTCTGCTCTAGTTGGTCTATAATCCCAAGCATTCTGAAAATAAGTAGTCGCTAATGCAATATATTGTTCCTCTTGCTGTATAAACTTCTCTTTATCCGCTTCATCATTCGCCTGCTTTTGTTCAAATACTGCACGGTTCGCTAAATGCTCATAACAAGTTCCTATTCGTAATAACGAATAAAAAACTTCTTCAGCCCACCCTCCAGCTTCTACTCTTTTCTTATACCATTTAATTGAATCCTCCAATTGATTTAAATGGTAATACGTTTGCGCTAAATAAAATAAATACCTTACTTTCAAATCTGGCGTCGTTTCTGGGTCCGCTATTCCTTCTAACAGTAACCTCTCATCTCTCTCAAATTTATCACCCTTACTTCCACCATCTCCAGGATCATTTACGATAAGAGTATCTAACCTAGCTACTTTTGTGTTGTAACCCACTCCAACTTTAGATCGATCTATATCCCAATACTCATGAGTAACGCCTACAGATTTCCATGGTAAAGAAGCTTTCAGAAGGCGAGTAAGCCAATATTTAATATGAATATCATATTGCATCGTAAGATAATGATCTTCAGTTAAACTATTTTTATCAAAATTCGGTTCCACTTCTAATATCATATCAGCATCAAGTATTAATAAATAATCTGCCTCTGGATATGTTTTTTGCGCTAACGAAACTGCTAAGCTTCGGTTATAACCAAAGTTTTTAAATGGTTCATTGTGAACTGTTCCTGGTATCCCATTTTCCTCACACCATTTTCCAATGATTTCAGGCGTTTGATCTGTCGAACCTGTATCACAAACCGAAACAAAATCAACGATTGACTTTGTCGCATTTAAACACCTTTCAATAATCCTCGATTCATTTTTCACAATCATACAAAGGCATAATTTCTTTTCTGTTCCTTTATTATTTTCCACTTGTTCGTTTACCATTTTACCACCTCAAATTTTGTTAAACCGTTCTTCCTATATGTAACATAATAGACTGACTACATTGCACACTCTTTTGATGACAGAATCACCCTTTTACTATTTATGAAAGCTTTATTTTATTTATTCTTATTTTTATATTGGGACACTTGAATCACCTTTTTCGTATCAAGACTGTTCCAATCTGTGTATTATAAAAAATAATGAAAAAAGTGAATACCTCTCTAGCAACACATAACTTTTTGTTCCTCTTATGAGAACATTTTTGAGCTTACGTAAGATATATCTTTCACTTTTTTAAACCCACGTTAGAAATCTAATTCTCTTTTAAAAAAACACGAAAGTTAATTATCAGAATTTTTTTGATAAAATTCTATATAGATAATCACCTATGTTCACTTCTGTTATTATTGTAGTGAATAGATGGTAGGGGGATTATATATGTCAATAAGTATTAAAAATGAAAGAATCACAAAATTATTAAACGAATGGTACTTAGAAATGCGTTCACGCAATCGAGAAAATGCTTATAATTTAAAAAAGCAGGTGGATGAGACAATCCACAACCTAAAAATTGAAAAAGAAAAATCAATAGATGACCAAGAACTTTTACTCTATTATTCATTACTAAATTTCCGATATAAATATTTAGTTGATAATATGAGCATTTCAAAAGATAGCTTTAGGGACATAGAATCTTTCGAAATACCTAAAAACAGTCTTCTAGGCTACTATTATCACTTTTTTAAAGCAATTCATACAAGCGTTATAGGTGATTATAAGGACGCAAGAGAGCATTTTGATACAGCAGAATCCCTATTAACACATGTATCCGACGAATTAGAAAAGGCAGAGTTTCATTATAAATTAGGCTCTTTTTATTATGATACCTATCAAGGATTGCTATCAATTAAACAAGTGACAATAGCAAAAGAAATTTATCTAAAACATAGTGGATGTGAAACTAATATTACATTTTGTGAAAATATGTTAGGACTAGCCTGTACACATTTAAAAGAATGGGAATTAGCGGAAGAACATTTTACAACTGCTATGGACCAATTCCAAAAGATGAATGTAGAAAACTATATATTAATGGTTAGACATAATCTAGGATTATTATATGCTGGACAGAATCTTTCTCAATTAGCCATTCGTTATTTACAAGAAGTTAATAAAAAACCCGGTAATTATAGAGCGTTATTAATTGAAGCTAAAGAGCATTTTAAAATAAAAGAGCATGATATTGCTGCGGAGTTAATTAGGAAAGGATTAGAAATCAGTAAGGACCTAAAATTAGGTGAGTATATACATCGTTTTATGATTCTAGACGGAATGAATAAGAATCTTTCTACTCCAGAATTTGAGACACTTGTTTTAGCAGGAAAAGAGTACTTCGAGAAAGAAGATTTATATACATACATCCATGAATCACTGGAAGTATTAGCGGTTAAATATTATAAAGAGGGTCATCATCTTCAAGCAAGTGAGTATTTCTATTTAAGTAAGCAAGCAAGGGATAACGCACAAGAAATGGGGGCATTAAAATGAAAAAATCACTTTTAAATCTTATGGGCATTATTACAATTTTAACGTTAACATTCGGCGCTAAAACAGTAGCAGAAAAGCCACAATATGCAGATGGAAATCATCATAAAAATGCAATTATATTATTGGCTGATGGCAATCATCATTAATAGTGATAGAACACTACCTTTCTACATCCAATAGACATAGAGGTAGTGTTTTTGATTTTCCATTGATAATACTTTTTACTTTCCATTCCAATTGTTCTGGGTAATGAGCTCTTTTCTTCAAATGAAAAACACCTCTTATATTCGCATTTAAATTGAATACGATATAAGAGGTGTTTTTTCCACTCTCATTATTTTAGTTACTTCACAAACACAGGGTTTTTTTATGCTTTATTATTTCTTCACAACATCATGTCCGCCAAATTGATTGCGAAGTGCTGAGACAACTTTTCCGTGGAATGTATCATCTTCTTGAGAACGGTAACGCATAAATAGTGACATGGCAATAACAGGTGCCGATGCTTGTAATTCAAGCGCTGTTTCCACTGTCCATTTTCCTTCTCCTGAAGAATTCATTACACCTTTAATACCATCCAATTTCGGATCATCAGCAAATGCTTTTTCAGTTAAGTCCATTAACCAACCGCGAATAACTGATCCATTTGCCCATACTTTTGCAACATCTTCGTAATTGAAATCAAAATCGCTTTTATCCAACACTTCAAATCCTTCAGCAATCGCTTGCATCATTCCATATTCGATACCGTTATGAACCATTTTTAAGAAATGGCCACTTCCGACACGCCCCGCATAAGAATATCCATTTTCTACTGCTAAATCTTTAAATAAAGGTTCTAATCGATCGTAAATTTCCTTTTCTCCACCGACCATTAAACATGCGCCGTATCTTGCTCCTTCTACACCGCCTGATGTACCAATATCTACATAATGTAACCCAAAGCTTTTTGCTTCTTCAGCACGGCGTAACGTATCCTTATAAAATGAATTTCCACCTTCAATAACGATATCGCCTTCATCTAATAATGGATATACATCTTTTAGTACTGACTCAACAACTTCTCCTGCAGGTACCATTACCCAAATTGTACGAGGTGCTTCAAGTTCTGCTATCATTTCTTTTAATGTATGACGAGCAGTAATCCCTAATTCTCCTGCCTTTTCAACAAGCTCTTTATTTACATCGTATACAACTACTTCATGCTTGTCTTCATGTAAGTGTTCCGCTAATGGGAATCCCATTTTTCCTAATCCAATTAAACCTAGTTTCATATTAATCAATCTCCTATTCTATACAATGAAATTTAATAACGAAATGAGTCCAAGTGCTACAACCGATAGTATAGTCTCCATTGCAGTCCATGTTAATAATGTTTCTTTCACAGTCATTCCGAAATACTCTTTAATCATCCAAAATCCAGAATCATTCACGTGTGATAAAATTAATGACCCTGCGCCTGTTGCAAGTGCCAATAGTTCAACATTTACACCTGGTGTACTTGCTGCAATCGGCGCCACAATACCTGCGGCTGTCATCATAGAAACTGTGGCAGAACCCGTTGCAATTCGAATGAGTGCTGCAATTCCCCAGCCCAATAATATTGGAGAAATATGCGATTCTTTAGCCATCTCCGCAATTGTAGTACCAATTCCTGAATCTAATAAAACTTTATTAAATGCTCCTCCCGCACCAATAACTAACAGTATGTTCGCAATTGGGCCTAAACAATCATTTGTAAATTGCAATACTTTATCCTTAGAAAATCCTTTTGCATATCCAAGACTAAAGAAAGAATATATCGTTGCAATTAATAAAGCGACTATGGGATCGCCAATAAAGTGTAATACTTGTGCAAGTTGACTCGTTTTATGTAACGCTACTTCCGCTATTGATGCACCAAGCATAAGAAATACTGGAAGTAAAATAGTAAACAATGTATTTCCAAAGCTAGGAAGTTCCTTCTTCTTATCTCTTTCAATAAATTGCTCTGCTATATCTAACGGTACTTCTTTATGTATACGAGCACCGATCCATTTCCCGTAAAGTGGACCTGAAATTATTGCAGTTGGAAGTCCGACAATTAATGCATATAAAATTGTCTTCCCTACATCTGCTTTAAAAATACCAACTGCCGCCATTGCCGCTGGATGCGGTGGAACAAGTCCGTGTACGACTGACAGTCCTGCTACAAGCGGAATACCGATTGTAATAAGTGATACCCCAGTTTCTAACGCAATTGTAAATACTAATGGAATTAATAGTACAAATCCAACTTGGAAAAACACCGGAATCCCTACTAAAAATGCAACAAACATCATTGCCCAGTGAACACGTTTCTTCCCAAAACGATCAATTAATGTGTTAGCAATTCGTTCAGCGCCTCCAGATTCAGCCATCATTTTTCCAAGCATCGTTCCTAATGCTAAAACAATTGCCAAAAATCCTAACGTACTTCCAAGACCCGATTTAATAGAATCAATAATCCCTGGATGTTGTGGTGAAGTTGCAACCAAGGGCATCCCCATTGCTAGCCCAACTCCGATTGCTGTTAAAATTAATGCGACAAATGGATGCCATTTCACTACCGTAATAAGTAGAAGTAGTATGACAACTGCCGCTAGTACGATCCCAACTACCATTTCTCCCAATCCCCCTATTGTTTACGTTGGAAAGCAGCTATACAATCAAATTCTTCTTTCAAGCGATTGTAAAGTCGTTCATACATATAAAACATTTCTAAGTATAAAGCCGTATTTTCTTTATTCGGTACATGGTGATGGACAATATCAATCCAATCCTTCACCTCTTCAAGAGAGTCAATTTTACCTACTGCATATAAAGCAACTGCTGCTGCCCCAAGCGCAGATGCTTCATGACTTTCAGGAACAAGCAATTCTTTCCCCATCATATCGGATAACATTTGTCTCCAAAATGCAGATTTCGCAAAGCCCCCTGAAACACGTATTTCAGTCAGTGGGCCTGTACAATCCCGAATTGCAAGTGCTACTGAATACACACTCATACAAACACCTTCCATAACTGCTCGTATAAAATGTTCTCGTTTATGCTGAAGGTTTATCCCGAAGAATGTACCACGAGCATTTGCATTCCAGTAAGGTGCACGTTCTCCAGATAAGAACGGTAAAAATAGTAATCCATCTGCTCCAGCCGGTACACTTTCTGCATACTTAATTAATAAATCATATGGATCAATTCCAAGCTTTCTTGCTACCTCTTGCTCTGGGCTACCAAATTCATCACGTAACCATCTAAGTAATATTCCACCGTTATTCGTTGGTCCGCCGATCACCCAATGCTCGTCTGTTAATGCATAACAAAATGTTCTTCCCTTCTCATCCGTATTAATGTTCGATGAAATTGTACGAACGGCACCACTCGTTCCAATCGTAATTGCAGCCGCACCTGGCGATACCGCACCAACACCTACATTTGCAAGAACCCCATCACTCGCTCCGATGACAATTGGTGTTTCTGCATGAATCCCCATCTTCTTTGCTAATTCCGGCTTCATACCCGATAAAATATAAGTAGTTGGTACAGGACTTGATAACTGTTCTGAAGAAATATTTAACATTTCCAACACATCTTCATCCCAATTTAGCGTGTCTAAATTGAATAGCCCTGTAGCAGATGCAATTGAATAATCAACTACATAGCGTGAAAATAATTGATAGATTACATACTCTTTAATGGAAATAAATTTATACGTACTTGCATATAACTCTGGTTCTTCTTCTTTCATCCACAACAATTTAGAAAGCGGTGACATCGGATGAATGGGTGTACCAGTTCGTCTATAAATTTCATGTCCATTCATATGTTGTAATAGTTTTTCTGCTTGTTTTGTACTCCGATTATCCGCCCAAATGATAGAACGTGTTAACGGTGCTCCATTTTCATCTACTGCAATTAATGCGTGCATTGCTGTACTAATGCCGATTGAAGAAATATCTTCTGGTAACACATTACCCTTTTCGATGGCAACGCTTACAGTTTTATATACAGCAGAACATATTATATCCGGATCTTGCTCAGCCCATCCGACGTTCGGTTGAATGATTGGATAATCAATTGCATGTGACGCAACGACTTTACCTTTTTCTGTGAACACAACCGTTTTTGTACTTGTGGTACCGATATCAATCCCGATTATTCTCCCCCTTGTTTCCATACGAATCGTCCCTTCGTTTCTAGCAAAATACTATATAGTAAACCGTTTACATGAATTAGTATATAAAATATTTTTTCATAAATCAATACATATAAAGAAAATTTTTTTCGTAATAAAAAATAATAAAGAGTAGTGTGCATTTGTACACTACTCTTTATATTCGTTTCATTGAAATAGTTTCACGGATACTTTGCAAATTTTGCAGCGTTTCTTCTTGGCGCTGTAATGATAAACCTACGTATAAAGTATCTAACAAACTAAGTTGCGCTAATCTTGATGAACTCGCTTCCGTACGGAATTCTGTCTCTCGTGTTGAGGTATATAGCGTTATGTCAGCAAGTTGGCTTAATGCTGATTTTTGATAGCTTGTAATCGCAATAATGTGTGCTCCCCTTGTTTTCGCTACTTCTAGCGCTTCAAGCAATCCTTTATTACTTCCAGAATGAGAAATAGCGATGACTACTGCTTCTTTTGTAAGCAAGCCTGCCCCCATAATTTGAAAATGTGAGTCGGTATGGGCGATACATGAAATGCCTATTCTCATAAACTTATGATAGGCATCCATCGCAATAATACCTGATCCACCATTCCCGTAAAACTCTATTCTTTTCGCTTCTTGCAGGGCACATACCGCTTGCTCTAGTGCTTCATCGTTTAATAAATGTAGCGTATCTTGCAATCCTGTAATATGTGAATGAAAAACTTTTTTAGCGACAGTTACCATATCATCCTCTGCCGATACTTCTTCATGAATATTTTGCATTGGCGTGTGTACAATTTCACGAGCTAATGTAATCTTTAAATCTTGAAATCCTTGAAACCCAAGGTGTTTACATAACCGAAAAATCGTTGCCTCTGAACTATTCGTAACTTCTGCTAATTCTGTAATTGATTTATGTACAACATCTTGCGGATGCTTCATTATATGTTCAGCGATACTTCGTAATTTCGGTGATAGACCATTTAACGAAGCCTGAATCTTACCGATTCCACTTTTTGTGCCAGGCATGACATATCTTCCCCTTCCATCGTAGCTTTATTGTACCTAATTATTGAAAGAAGAAAAACCTTTATTTGGTATCATCATATATTTTATTTGCTTTTATGTATTTTGTCGTAACATCTTCATAACATAACAATCCTGTTTTCATATTTACTTGATACATAAAGCAGCTCCATTTCGTATAAAGTACAATTGACATTTTAGCCTACAATACCATGCTTCACAGCGTATAATGCGGCTTGCGTTCTATCATCCACTTCCAATTTAGCAAGTACATTTGAAACATGTGTTTTAACTGTTTGTTCTGTAATATGAAGCTCCGCTGCAATTTCTTTATTACTTCTCCCTTTCGCAATTTCACGAAGTACTTCTTGCTCTCTTTTTGTTAACATAGAGAAAGGATTGGCCTGTTCTTTACTCGCTGCTGGGCGTCCTAATAATGCTGGTGTTACTTTCGGATGGAAATTTGCATTTCCTTGATGTACCGCAATAATGGAAGCAACAAGTTGATCTGGCTGCACTTCTTTTAATTGATAACCATCTGCGCCAGCTTCTAATGCTGGCAACACATAATCTTGTTCTGAAAAACTACTTAACATCAAAATTTTTATTGCTTCATCATATTGTTTTATACGTTTGGTTGCTTCAATACCATCCATTTTCGGCATTGATAAATCCATTAATACTACGTCTGGCTTTTTTGTTTGAACAAAGGCTAGCGCTTCTTCACCATTCTCCGCTTCTCCAATAATCTCAAACTCTTCCCTCGTTTTTAAAAAGAATACAAGCCCCCTCCGAACGATATGATGGTCTTCTACAAGTAGTAATTTAATTTTCACAGAAGCTCTCCCTTTCAAACCGGTAATTGAATCTCTATCTTCGTTCCCTTTCCCGGCTCTGTTTTTATTCGGAATATTCCTCGCATTAACTCAATTCGTTCTTTCATGCTTTTCAAGCCAAGCGCTGATTCTCTTACTTGTTCTTGTATGAATCCTATCCCGTCATCTTCAATATAAAAATACAGCTTATTACTTTCCACCCTTAAACGAACACATATTTTTTCACATGAGGCGTGCTTTTTACAATTATGTAATGCTTCTTGGCTTATCCGCCATAAAACTTCTTCTATTTCATCCCCAATTGAGATTACTCCATCAATACGAATCTCCACTTGAATCCCTAACAGCCTTCCGTAATTTTGAATCGCCTCTGCTAGCCCTTTTTCTAATCCCTCAGGCCTTAGTTGCCAAATTAACAACGTCATCTCTTGCAACGCTTCTTGTGATAACTCCCCAATATAACGTAACATCTCATGCAGTTCTTTATCTTTCGTCATATTAAGGGTACCTTTAGCAGTAAGCATAATGGAAAATAATAATTGTTTAACCGAATCATGTAAATCACGAGCTAGTCGATTTCTCTCTGCTACAACTACATATTTACGTTCCTTTTCAACTAGCCTGATTCGTTGGATTGTCGTTCCAATTTGAAAAGCAATAGCTTCTAATAATGCTAGCTCTTCCTCTGAAAAATGCGTTTTATGAGGAGAAGCCACATTCAATAGTCCGAATTTCTCCGATCCAGCTCGAAGGGGAATTGTCGCATGATGCGTAACATCTTCTGTCTCCCCCCAATTATATTCGATCGCATCTTCTATTCGCTTACATTCAATAATATTTGTCGCCTTTTCTAAACGACCATTCACAAATCGCTCTACGCACCAACAATTCCCCTCACACATCGGTTTCTTTTCTTTCCATGTAAGTGCTGGAGGTAAGTTTGTATCGACAAGCATACGGTGCGTTCCTTTTTCATCAATGAAAAAAATCCAACCTGTTTGTAAATTCATAACTTGTAATAATGTATGTAATACTTTTTCTAACATCTCCTGTAAATCTGTTGCCTCATTTAGTAATTCAGCAATTTCTTTTAACGCCTCTAAACGCCTCATCTCTTTTTCATCATAATTCATGTTCATCACCAACTACCATTATAACATTAAGAAATTTCTAAATACTATAAATAAAAAAGAGCTGTCGAAAACAGCCCTTGAACTTCATAAATATCATAGTTTTGGTAGACCAAAGATACGGGAATCAAACTTGGTATCCAAGCTCTTTTTAAAAAGGGATACAATTTTTATTTGCATATTTTGTATTGTATTCTATTTAATATTTTCCAAATAATTAGTTGCTGCTTTGTTTAGAAAATAAGTGTAACCCACTTGCCATTGCTCAAGCATATTTCTATGAAAGTCGTCAACGATGAAAAACTCTGTCTGATTTAGAAAGTCTTGCGGCGTTGATGGATGACCTTTTTTTTCTAAAAAGGATACATGTTCTTTTACACGATCCAAGACTTTTGGATCATTTGCAGAGAAACCTTCTTGTAAGAACCGAATCATATCTTCATTAAATGACTGTGCTTCCATGGCAGAGTCGTTCATTGATTCTATATCAATTGTTTGATTCGACAAGTCAAAATCATATTCTTTTTTCAAATGTTCATTTTGGTCTTTTAAGGCTTCTTGCCATTCTTCTTCAGTTTCAAACCCTTTAAACATTGTTTCCATATCTAAATCGACTCCTTCTTTAACACTTTTAATAGAGGCACTGATCGTCTTAATTAGCCCTTTAAATCGGTCGATTTTTTGTTCTAGTAAATTTTTTTGTTGTATCAAAGTATTTTCCCTGTCGATTTCACCATCTAATAATTGTTTAATTTCCTTGAGAGAAAAATCTAATTCTTTGTAAAACAGAATTTGTTGTAATCGTTCTAAATCTTTTTTCCCATATAAACGATAACCGGCTTCTGTCGTTTGCTCTGGTATTAAAAGATCTATTTTATGATAATGGTGTAACGTCTTTACTGTTATATGAGCTAGCTTTGCAACCTCATGAACGGTGTACATTTCTTTTCCTCCTTTCCATGTTTTTAATACTAAAGTATCTTCTAAGGTAAGAGTCAACACATTTATTTCACTATTTTCTTTGAACATCATACGTGATTTTACAGAAGAAAACAGTCATAACGAGACATGAAATAATCAGTAAATAGTAGTTGATTGCCAACGAATGGTTGAATGTAGATTGTGATGCTCTAACTACCCAGTCAACTGGATTTATTTTTGATAGGATACTTATCCATCTTGGTAATAAATTGCTTCGCATAAAGGCAGAAGACAAAAAAATCAATGGGAAAGAGAAAAACTGCATGACTGTGATCATCGTTGAGTGCTTTTTGGTTAGAACGGCAATTCCAATTGAAATAGCTCCGACTAGACACAAAAATAATGCTGGTGTGACAAGAAAAAGGATTAATGAAACTATTCCTATTGGCAGTCTGAATCCCATAAAATAGCCAATAATCACTAACAAAGTGTCTAATATACTCGTCAAAGTAGATTTACCTGCTCCATTTGGACCAATTAGTCCAAAGATAGAACCTTTTTTCACTTTAAGAGACACCTTATCTAAGGCTACCTTTTTGCCAAATGTTTTGCTAACATCGTTTAAAGCTATTTCATTATGGTCATACATATTGTTCCCTCCTTTATTTCTTACAAAAGGAACTATAAGCTATCCTTTTAGAGGAGAGTCAATCATCAAATATACTATGTATAAAAGGGTTCAAAATGCAAATCACATTGTAAACTGATTAGTTTACATAGATAAAGAGAAGCAATTATGATATTACATACAATTATCCGATTTATAGTGCTATGGACATTCATTTATTTAATAGGGTTTTCAACACTATAATCCGATTACCCAAAAGACAAAGCGGTGTTTGGGGTGTTCCTGGTGGTTTTATTGAACTCGGAGAATCCACCGAAGAAGTTGGAAGACGAGAAGCTCTCGAAGAAACAGGAATTGAAATTGGTACACTTCAGTTAGTAAGTGTTTTTTCTGGAAAAGAATTTTTCGTACAATTACCGAACGGTGATGAGTTTTACCCTATTACGATCGTATACCTTTGCCGGGACATTAGGGGCGGTATTTTAAAGGCAGATGGAACAGAATCAGTAAACGTACAATTTTTCAACTTAAATCAACCACCAGAAAGTATTAGCCCTTTCATTAAGAAGTTAATTCAACAACAAGTAGTATCCATTTAAACATAATCGTAAAAAAGAGACCTTTCTTTCAAAGGTCTCTTTTTTAACTCGTTTCTCTTTACTTTACTTCTGCATGTAAGCAAGACTTAAAGTGCACAAGCGCAAATTCATGCCCTTGTTCATTAAAAGATGCTACTGCCTTTTCATAAACAACAATGCGAAATCCTTTATTGTAAGCATCCACCGCTGTATGAAGAACACAAATATCAGTACATACACCTACAAGATGTACTTCTTCTATTCCTCTTTCTCTAAGCTTCATCTCTAAATCCGTTCCAGCAAAAGCACTATAACGTGTTTTGTCCATGTAGTATACATTTTCTTTATCCTTATGCTTTTCATATATAACTTGCAGTTCACCGTATAGATCTCGTCCCTTTGTTCCAGCTATGTTATGAGGTGGAAATAACTGCGTTTCTGGATGATACGAATCCTTTTCTTCGTGCTTATCAATCGCAAATACTACGTAATCTCCATTTTCAATATATTGCTTCGTTATATGTACAAGGTCCCTCTCAATATCTTGTCCTGGTTTCCCGCAAGTTAACGCACCTTTTTCAGCTACGAAATCATATGTATAATCAATATTTATAAGAGCTCGTTTCATTCCTTCTATCTCTCCTTCTTCTGTTTCACAATAAACAATAGAAAATAGGTTATTACGACATTATATATTTCATTCGACATTTTAAATGAAATACCTACATTTTTCTTATAGGAATTTATTCCTATACTAATTTCTCATAAAAAATAAAAACAATAATAAAACACATGATTCCCATTAATAAGTCGTGAATCTTATAATTCAACATAATCTGGACAAGTTCTTGTATAATAAACCAGCTATTGATAAAGTTATACTAAATAAAACGATACGAACTAATAGCTTCACATTACTTCCCTCTTTCCACGTGGTAGTAATGCATATTCTTTTACAATCATTCGTACTGGGAAACGAAGCAAATTATTCTCTGTGACGTACTACATGAGCCTAGTTCAATAATGTACCGACAAATCATTACAAACTAAAAAGTACACTACCGCTTTAAGTAATGTACTTTTTTTCCATATTAAGACGCTGGCTTCGTTTCAAATTTCGCTTGATTAAAGCTAATAACTTTCCCTTTCGGGTCATTATTTTCAAACTGAACTGCGGTAATTGTATGACCGCCTGTCTCAAGCATCTTTTCTTTTAATTGTGCTGTTGTCTGTGTTGTACTAGTTACTTGATGTTTATCTGCAAATATTTGATCTACAAATACAAAAGTTTCTTTATCATTTTGAAAATTAGAAAGTTCTAATTCGACTTGCTGAATTAAAGTATCCTTTTTTATGAATACAGTTGGTATATTCCCGTTTTCAGAAGTACCATCTGGTGTAATTACTTTTATTTTCCCTTCACCTATTGGTTGTGCTCCTTCAGGAAAAAGAATCACGTTCTCATCACTCGCATTTACAACTTGTTCTTCTTGATTAGACTGCGCTTCTTCTTTTCCATTTTGAGCACCACATCCTACTAATAGCAATACAGACAATCCAGCGATTATGAATTTCTTCAAAATTCATCCCCCCTGTCATTTCATTTTTATTTATTATACAAAAATAATTTCAAAACTCTAAACTTAAGTTTAACACTTCCGTGAACAAAATCAGCTTGTTCACGATTACTGTACCATATTTTCCTTTTAACAACATTATTTTTTTTCAGGAATTTAATAGAAATTCCTTCTTATTCATCATTTTAGCCCAATTCACTAAAAAAATATCCATTCAAAATAAAAAGACATTGTTATTTCAATGCCTTTTCTACATAGCTCTTAAAAAATAAATGTTGTTATCTCATCTACTTCTTTTCGAGAAAGTTTCTTCGGTTTGTCTGTTGGATACCCAAGTGAGATTACCATATTAATTTGTTTTTCAGGCTCAATTTGTAAATAGTGTCGCAGTTCATTTTGAGCTAATAATACAGGTCCTGTCATTGGACAAGTACCAAGTCCTCTCGCGTGTGCAGCCAACATTAAATTTTGTGCCGCTAAACAACTGCTTTTAATCCCTTCCTCTTCCCACACTGAATCAGGAACGAAGGCAATTGGATCAAATATCTTTTCACGAAACTTTGATTCATACGGCGTTGCTAAACATACGATTAATACTGGAGCCTCAGAGAAGGCTGTCGCATATGGTCCGAAGGAACGAGTTAATAATTTACCTGCTTTTTCTTCCCCATTTTCTGCAGCTTTTGCCGCTAACTTATGTAACGCATCCCATGTCATTTTCTCGATTTCTTTAATTTTTTCTCGATTCATAATCACTACAAATTCCCAAGTTTGTGAGTTTGTATCGCTCGGTGCATAGCGAGCACAATCAATAATTTCTTTGATATCGTCAGTAGATACTTCTTGTTCTGTATACTTCCTAACACTACGTCGTCCGTGAATCACTTCTTTAAATGCTTCATAATTCATATTATTAAATCCCCTTTTACAGCGTTTTCAAAACTTGTCCTACGCCTAAATTATATCACGAAAAAAAGCTGGAAGAATACCAGCTTTTTTCGTGATATAATACTTAATTTGTTACTTGAAAAGATGTGATACTTTCTTCATAAGCCGCCTGTAATTTCTTCGTAATCGGTCCTCTTATTCCATCCCTAAACTGTTCATCACCAATTTGAACAACAGGGAATATTTCAAGTGGTGTTGCTGTAAAAAAGCATTCATCAGCATCAAATACTTCTTGTAATGAGAATTCGTGCTCTTCTACCTCAATATGTAGTTCTTTCGCTAATGTAATGACATGGTGGCGCGTAATGCCATGTAAAATAAAATGATCAGCTGGATGCGTAATCAACTTATCATTTTTTATCATAAAGAAATTCGAATGACAACCTTCTGTTACAATTCCATCTCGAACCAATATCGCTTCTTGGTATCCTTGCCCGTTAATTTTATTCTTAATCATAATATTCGGAAGAAGATTTAAAGATTTTATATGGCAAAACTTCCAGCGAATATCCTCTTCTACAGTTACTTTTATTCCTTCGTTCATCGTAGTAGTCGGTCTTGGAAACGCTACGATATTTGCAAAATATGTTGATTTCAAATCCGGCTCATACACATGGTTTCGTGGTTGCACACCTCTCGATATTTGAAGATATACATTGCCGTCATCTCGAAATTGATTTTTTTCAATTAATTGCTCAAGTTGTTCGATTAACTCTTCCTTTGTAAAAGGTGGTTTGATTTGAATTTCCTTCATAGATTTAAAAAATCTTTCTAAATGCAAATCTAATAAATGAGGTTTCCCATTGTATAATCGGAACACTTCATATATTCCATCACCAAATTGTAATCCCCGCTCTTCTAATGAAACTATCGGCTGTTCTTCCTTCGTATTTATCATTCTCCCGTTAAACAAAATCCAATCTTCATGAGCACCTTTCATTCATTTCCACTCCTTTACTTGATTAATGATTTCATTTTACAACTTATTCATATGGAACAGAAGGAATTTTCTGTTTTTTAAAATGTAAAAAGCACATCACTCACTCATAGTGATGTGCTTCTCCTATCATTCTCTTATTTAAGAAAATATTTTTCAATATCATCTAACATAAGGTTTGCAGCCTTAATACCACCTGCTGTATTCCAAATTACTTCGTCTACCTGGAACACTTTATTATTTTTCGAAGCTTGTAACTGTTTAAAGAGTGGATCTTCTGTCCATTCTTTTGCTAATGTATTTCCTTCGTTATTTTTATCAGCATCTTTATCAGATGTAAAATAGAATAAGTAGTCTCCATCCATATTTGGGATTTGCTCTTTTGTAATTCCTTTTATTGCGAAATCGTCTTTATCTTGCAGTGGTGGTCGCTTAAATCCAATATCATTTAAAACTGCACCTGAGAATGAGTTTTTCTGATAAATACGAACGTCACCTGGTACGAAACGAATAATTGAAACTTTAGAATTCAATTTATCTCCTAACTTCTCTTTCATTCCTTCAATACGTTTTTTATAATCATCCAGAGCTTTTTGCCCTTCTTTTTCTTTATTTACCGCTTTTGTATATAACGTAAAGTTTTCTTTCCAATCTCCGCGTAATGTTTCGGCATAAACAGTTGGTGCAATTTCTTTTAGCTGCTCATATATTTTTTCATGGCGCATTTTATTCCCGATAATTAAATCTGGCTTTAGCTTCATGATAGCTTCTAAATTAATATCACGCTCAGTTCCTACAACTTTCGTATCTTTCAATTCTTTCGCTAAATGGGGATACCATTCATCCCCAGCACGTGGCTTTGTAGTTCCAACTGGTGTGATCCCTACAGCTAATAACGCTTCAGCACCTTCATTTGTTAAAACAACAACTTTTTTAGGTGTTCCGTTTACAGTTGTTTCCCCCATCGCATGCTTAATTACATATGAATCTTTTGCTTTTGCTGCTGTATCATTTTCTTTTTTCTCTTCTTTACCACACCCTGCAATCATAGCCATTACTAGCATAATACAAAGTATAAGCATACTTTTAGTTCGTTTCATATTTCCTCCCAGTTGAAAGTGATTATCATTAACATTTTAAAGGTTAATGCATATCACATACATTGTCAATATATATCAGAAAACTTTTTTAATATATATTCTTTAGATTTCTCTGCTATTCACGAAACATTTATGTTTTAAAATCTTATTTTTTCGAATTAGCATATAAGAAAGATGAATGGATATAAGAAAATGATTATTATTCCAGTAATGCTTCACATACATATAAATCTATAGTATTAAATGAATTGTAGTTCTCGCTCTGATCCTAATTTGCATCACAATATATGTATTCACCTGAAAAATTCAGCTAGATACATAAAATGCGCATCTGCTTCATCAATATAACAGATACGCATTCATATTACATAATAAAATTAATTCCTAATATTGACTATACTTAATATATGATGGATCATTATAAATCCACTGGCTCCCGCCAAGATTTAACCAACCGTTTTGATTGATATATACTAAATAGGATTCTGGTTTATTTAACTTTCGAATAACAGAAGCAGATGTTGACGGACCACTTCTTAAATTCACATTCGCCCCTTGTATATAAGCGACACCGATTGGGCTTCCATCACTATTTCCAGTCTTCACGAAATCAATATACGATGGATCATTATAAATCCATTGTCCGTTTCCTAAATCTAACCAACCATTACTTTCTTGATATACTACATAAGACTCGGGAGGGTTTAGCTGACGAATAACAGAAGCAGATGTTGATGGACCACTTCTTAAATTTACATTATTCCCACGAATATAAGCGATTCCTTTCGTTTGTGGTCCTGGATTTGGTGGCTGAGGGTTTGGTGCTGCCCCCAAAATCGCCGCGATTCCTTTTGCATATGCCTGACATAAATCTTCTATAAATTGTGGATTTTTTAGTAAATTGGCATCAAGCGTTGTATCAATAAAAGCCGTCTCTGTTAATATTGCATCCATTGTAGTCTCCCTAAGCACTGCATAATTTGCTTTTTTTGCCCCTCGATCGCGAAGGCCGTATTTTGTTAATACAGGATTGACTGCTGCATGCATTTTTTGTTGCTTTTGATATGCTGAACTACTATCAGATAACGCATTATAAATATAACTTTCAAAGCCAGTGCCGCCGCCACTATTAATGTGAAATGAGATAAAATAGTCTGCACCAAAGGAATTAGCAATATTAGCACGTTCTGATAAAGAGATAAACACATCACTATCACGTGTCATTTTAATCGTAATTGGGTAGTTTGCCGACACAATATCTCGAACACGTCTAGCAATTTGCAGTGTTAAATCTTTTTCCACTAAGCCATTGCCAACAGCTCCAGAATCATATCCACCATGCCCAGCATCTATAACAAGTTTCATATGCCTTTTCTTTCCTTTCTCTAGTATCGTAGAGCTTACATTTCTACTCGTCCTATTTTATGTAAATTGTACAGGTTCTGTTACAAGGACAAACAAAAACCCCCTTATGTAAGGCGGTTTTTGTCGTCTCGATTTAACCAATTTAAAATGAATATGTACGATTGATAGTGAATATAGCGCATACAAAACAATATAAGTAGAAGTGCTATGCCGATACCACTGTATAACAAACCAAACTTCAAAAAGATATTCAACATTGGTGGAAAGTGAGCTATATGTTGCAATAAAAACAAAGTACAAAACAGAATAAAAAACGCCGGAATATATTGCCACTCATATGGTTTTCGTTTTTTATACATTCGCTTTCGAATGTAGGTCTGGCATAGTTCTGCTATTATAAAGCAACCCCCAACTAATAAAAGACCGGAAGTCATCGTCATACATCCACCTACCTTATATTCATTTCCCCTCGCAATATAACATTCTCTCTTTAGAATTGCTTTCTATACGTTTCATTTTCCTCTATAAAGCCAAGACCTTCTATGAAAGATTGAGCTTGTTTCGTTAACCCATTTTGTAATGCCTGTACATCTTTCACATTTCTATGTTTCATCATTTCCTCAAATGTAAAATACGTATTTGTTCCATACCCATAGCCTTGATAATCAAAATGAATAATGAGATTAGATAATATAGCACTCTCTCCTTGAACGCTATAATCGATTACGCCAATATATGTATCATCAACTTTTACACAGTACCGAACTTTTTCTACGCTTAAACTATGAGAATTAAACATCTCTTTAACAACGCTTTCCGTTTCTACATTAACTTTTTCAAACACAATCATATGTTGTCCACCCTTTTACTATTATTGTATCAATTACAATCAATATTTATGAAAAAAACCTTAAGACCGAATGCGATCTTAAGGTTTTTTATTAAACTAAGCTATACGCACGCTTTGTTTCTTCGTGGAACTCATTTGTATCGTATTTATGTTCAACATAAATTTGATGCCATACCATAAATGCAAGTACAGTCCAAATTTTACGGCTATAATCGCCTTTATCCGCACAATGTGCTTCCAGTAAGTTTAATACATACTGTTTGTCGATTAAATGCTCAGTTTTACTTTCTTTAATAATATTTACAGCCCAGTCATGCATTTCATCTTTTAACCAGTGACGAATTGGTACTGGGAACCCAAGTTTTTTACGATCTAATACGTGATCTGGTACGATTCCGCGTACTGCTTCACGTAAAATTGCTTTTGTTGTTCCGTTTGCAATTTTTAGTTCTGTTGGGATTTTAGAAGCAACATCAAATACTTCTTTATCTAAGAACGGTACACGAAGTTCTAACGAATTTGCCATCGTCATTTTATCAGCTTTTAATAAAATGTCACCGCGTAACCATGTGAACATATCGATGTACTGCATTTTACTTACATCATCATAATCTTTAATTTCGTTATACAATGGCTTAGTGATATCCATATAGTTAACACTTTCATTGTAATACTTCATTAATTCGGCTTTTTCTTCTTCACGGAAGATTTTCGCGTTTCCATAGTAACGCTCTTCAATTGGCGTACATCCACGTTCTAAGAAGCTCTTTCCTTTAAATCCTTCTTTAAGTGCACCACTTAGCGCTTTTAAGACGCTTTTCCCTGGAGTAGGAATGTAAGAGAACATTTTTAAAGAATTTGGCTCACGATAAATGTTATAGCCACCAAATAGCTCGTCCGCACCTTCACCAGAAAGAACAACCGTTACATGTTTACGTGCTTCTTTTGCAACGAAGTACAATGGTACAGCAGCTGGATCAGCTAAAGGATCGTCCATATGCCAAATGATTTTTGGGAATTCGTTCATGAACTCTTTTGCTGTAATGAAGACACTATGGTTTGTAACGCCTAATTTTTCTGCCGTTTCTTTTGCAACATCCACTTCACTGAAGCCGCGGCGTTCGAAACCAACAGAGAATGTTAAAAGATTTGGATTCATTTCTCTTGCAATAGAAGCGATGATAGATGAATCGATACCACCAGATAAGAATGAACCTACTGGTACGTCACTACGCATATGCACTTTTACAGAATCATACAATACATCGCGAATCGCTTGAATGTGTTCCTCTTTCGTTGCACTTGAAGCATTGAAATAAGGTTTCCAATAGCGATGGATTTCCATTTCTTTTCCTAATTCTTTTACGAAGTAATGACCAGGCTCAATTTTGTTAATATCAGTTGTTAACGTTTCTGGCTCTGGACCGTATTGATACGTAAAGTAATGTTGTAAAGAAGTTGGATTTACTCCTTTATCTTGCATTACATGCATAATACTTTTCTTCTCAGATGCGAAGAATGTAGTATCGCCTTGTTGTGCAATGTATAAAGGTTTAATACCGAAGTGGTCACGTGCACCGAAAAGTTTCTTTTCTTCACGATCCCAAATCATAAATGCGAACATACCACGAAGATAATCTACGCATTTTTCTTTCATGTGTGCGTACAATGCAATGATAACTTCTGTATCAGATTGCGTTGCAAACGTTGCCCCTTTTTCAATTAGCATTTCACGCAATTCCACATAGTTATAAATTTCACCATTAAAAATAATTACATATCGATCATTTTCATAAGTTAGCGGCTGATGTCCTGCCTCTAAGTCAATGATACTTAAACGGCGGAAGCCAAATTGTACATGCTCATCACGAAAATATCCTTCGTCATCTGGACCACGGTGGAAAATAATCGTGTTCATATTTTCAAATTGATGTTTTTCTGTTTCTGAAAACTCTCTAGGGTTTTCACATAAACATCCTACAAAACCACACATACTTCTTACCCTCTTTCAGTTTTCATTCTGTCTCTATACTACATATATCAACCCTATTTATACTAGCATAATCAACTCAATATGGCGACCAAAAACTATAAAAAAATCACTCTGTTTCACATTTTTAACATTTTTTTATGAAAACATGAAAAATAAACGCGCACATTTCTCCACTTTTGTCATATGCTATCGCAAATTGATTTCTAGGAGGGAATACCATGAATGAAGAACAAAAAGATTCCTCTTCTCGTCCACCTGTTCGTAATTATTTAAAGCAGATTGATGATTTTTTCGAACAAACACCTCTTCGTAGTGTCATTGCTGATTTGAATCATTTTTTCCAAAAAGGAAATCGTTTATTAACATTTCCTGTAGATTTATATGAAGTCGGCGAAGAACTTGTTGTCAAAGCTGAACTCCCAGGGATTCAAAAAGAACAAATACAAATTGAAATGCAGAGTGAATACTTAAAAGTTTCTGTAACAGAAGATGTTCTTGAAGAGCCAAAAGAACATGCATCTCATAATTATTATCGCCGTGAACGTTCAATCTCAGAAGCATCTCGTATTATTAAGTTGCCATATTTAATTAACAAAAAAGCAGCGAAAGCATCTTATCAAAATGGTGTACTAGAAATTCGTGCACCGAAACTCCCTCAACAACATGACATTTTATCTATAGACTAATATACAAAAAAAAGAAGGATGCTCAGCATCCTTCTTTTATTCCACTAATCGCTTCATATCGCGTAAAATATCTTCATATGGCGTGTTACTAATTCCGTTATACTTTTTCATCACTTTGCCCTCTTGATCAACTAAGAAAAATGATGTTCCGTGAATAACTTGCCCGTTCTCTGGTTTATCTACTAGCGATTGAAAATTATCCTTTGAAAACTTTGTGATATCTTCCAATGAATAACCAGTTAACAAGTTCCAATTACTTGTATCATCTGTAAACTTTTGAATGAACGCTTTCAAGTTTTCTGGTTTATCAAGATCAGGGTCCACACTAAATGAAACGAATTGCACGTCTATTTTTTGTTCTTTCGCCATTTTCTGTAGCTTCGCCATATTAGCTGTCATTGGTGGACAAACTGTTTGACAATTCGTAAACATAAAATCAGCTACCCATACTTTCCCTTTTAAATCTTTCGTTCCAAATTGTTTTCCATCTTGATTTATGTATTGGAAAGTTTCTAAATCCCAATTCAATGGTTTACGAAGTTTTGATCCTGAGCCGCATCCTGCAAGTATAAAGAAGCAAAAAACAACTATGAGACCAATCAGCTTTTGATAACGCTTCATTTTCAAACCTCTCTTCTCTTTCCTTAAATTATAATATGTCATGTTTATCATAACAAAAGTAAACACTATGAGAAAATTGTTTATCCCATTTGTTCACTAAATCGTACGAATTTACGTATATTACTTCCTATTTTCGAGCGAATTACTAGACAAAAGCCTTATTGTTTACTAATATATTTCCCTCTAAATTATTTTTGTAATACTCATTTACAAAAAGAGTTAACTATTTTTTTACAATCTCTTAATCATTAATCTATTTTCCACACCGTTTTCCTTTACAACATTTCGGTACAATACAACTACAACGATTTTAAATGAGGTGATGTTCATGGCAAAACGCTATGAAAACATGGATAATATTAGTACGAAAAAATCGATTCGCTCCTTTTTACGCTGGCGTAAGGAACGAAAACAAAACAAAAAAGACTTTTCTTTTCTAGTGGAACAATCACCTGTTAAAAAAACTCAATTTCTACAGGACAACTCTGAAAAAACGACTGTCACATGGATTGGACATTCTACTTTTCTCATTCAAACGAACGGCTTAAATATTTTGACTGATCCAGTTTGGGCAAATAAATTAAAGTTAGTTCCAAGACTTACAGAACCAGGGCTCACAATACAAGAATTACCCAAAATTGACATTGTACTTATTTCTCATGGGCATTATGATCATTTAGATTTTGCGACACTTCGTCAACTTAGCAATGATGTTTTATATCTTGTCCCTGCTGGCTTAAAAAAGTTGTTTACACGCAAAAAAATTATGCACGTAGAAGAATATAACTGGTGGGAAAATACAACAATAAATGAAGTGGCCTTTCACTTTGTTCCTGCCCAGCACTGGACGAGAAGATCATTATTCGATATGAATACATCCCACTGGGGAGGCTGGATTATCAATAATACAACAACGACTGAAACTATATATTTCTGTGGTGATAGTGGGTATTTCCAAGGCTTTAAAGAAATAGGGCAACGTTTTTCAATTGATATTGCGTTAATGCCGATCGGAGCATATGAACCGGAGTGGTTTATGAAAGTCTCCCATGTTTCACCTGAAGAAGCAGTGCAAGCCTTTTTAGATATAAATGCTACACATTTCATTCCAATGCATTATGGTACTTTTGCGCTTGCAGATGAAACGCCGAGAGAAGCGATAACAAGGCTTCGTAATGATTGGAACTTACGTATGCTACCATGGGAACAACTTCATGTTCTATTTTTAGGGCAAACGTATACTTATCACCCTATCGCAAGTGAAAAAGAACCTAAAAACATTATAGAAACTCTTAATGTGTAACTATTTTTTCAGAAACAAATCATATACTATAGAAAACCGAAAAGGGTGTTTTCCATGAAAGAATATATACAGACACGCTATATCATCAGCGGAAGCGCCTGTATTGCCCTTCTCATTTCTTATTTTATTTATGCATAAAAAAGCTACTTGAATAAATTTTCAAGTAGCTTTTTTTTACTCTGCTAAATACATAAATCCAATTGCACCTGGTCCTGTATGAGTACTGATGATCGGAGTTGTGTAAAAAATATCTGATTGTGTAAATCCGCTAACTTTTTCAATCGCTGCTTTTACACTTTCTGCTAAAGGAATTGCTTTCGCATGCGGAATCCCAACAGCCTTTACGACTTTTCCAGCTGTATCTTGCTCGAATAATTTCGCTAATGTTTTTACAATTTGTCCTTGGCTACGTACTTTCGTTACCGGATTATATACACCGTCTTCAAGGCTTGCAATCGGTTTAATGTTTAATAAAGAACCGATAAATGCTTTTCCTTTCCCAATACGTCCACCTTTTACTAAATTCTCTAATGTATCTACGATAACATATAAGCGAGTGTTATTTCTCACTTCATCAAGGCGTTTTAAAATATCTTCTAACGAGCGTTCTTCTTTTGCCATTTTTGCAGCTTCAATTACTTGATATGCTAAAGCATGGCTAATGAATTGAGAATCAATAACTGTTACTTTTGTGTCTGTCATTGATGCGGCACTATTTGCTGTTGCAACAGTACCACTCATTCCACCTGTCATATGGATGGAGAGTACTTCACTTCCATCTTCCCCTAGCTTATCGTACATTTCTACAAATAAACCCATAGCAGGTTGTGATGTTTTTGGTAATTCTTCTGATTTCACCATTTCTTCAATAAATTCATCCGGTTGCAAATCTACTCGATCTAAGTATGTTTGTCCATTTACAGAAATAGATAATGGTAGAACGTGAATATCATATTTCTCAATCACATCTTGTGATAAATCTGCCGTTGAATCTGTTACAATTTTAATTTTTTGCATCTTTTACGTCTTCCCTTTCCAATACGCTCTCCCTGTTATTATACTAGCATTCCCAATGCTTTCAACAGTTTCGAACTGATTTTGGATAAATTTCTTTTATTTTTGTTGTTAAAAAACAGAAGGACAGAGCATAATTGCTCTGTCCTTACTTTCAATTATGCATTTTTTTCAAGGGTATTTGTTTTATACACATTCGAATAATCATTCCACTTTAAGCAACTTTGTAAATATTCACGAAAGGAATATGAGAATCTCGGATGTTTTTGTTTTTGAATTTTCGCAATAAATAGCTGAAGACGTGATTGAATTAAAAACGCTAACGGGTGCTGCGCTTGCAGGACAGGGATTTCAAAGATTTTAATACAATTCCCTGTTGAATGAGTGAAATAAAAACTTTTCATGATCACGATATCAATCCTCTTTTTTATTGGATTTATAAATTCAGTATAAACTTATAACAGTGAAAAGTTTGTCTAAATTTCGGGGATTCTATAATTTTTTTCTTCTTTATATTGTATACGATTATAGCCATAGTATAACAAATAATTAAAAAAAGCGCCTTTATAATGAGGCGCTTTTTGACTGTATTTCTTCCCGCTTTTGTTTTCGCTTCCTAACAACCTTTGATAAAGCAATACTTATCTCATAAATACAAATTAGTGGTACAGCTACTAAACTATGCGATAAAAAATCTGGTGGAGATATACACGATGCAATGATTATCAATATAACGTATGCATATCTTCTTATTTTTTGAAGAAATTCTGCCGTTAAAAGACCTATGCTCGTTAAAAACATAACAACTACAGGTAACTCAAATATAACAGCAAACGGAACTGTTAAATTTAACACGAAGTGAAAATATTTTTCCGTCGTAAACATCGTATTAAACATTTCATTACCAATCGTTGTTAAGAAATGAAACAAAAATGGCATGACGATAAAATAGCCAAAAGATAAACCTGCTATAAATAACACACATAGTACAGGTATATACATCAATGTCATCTTTTGTTCACGTGGGTGTAAACCAGGCTTCACAAATAACCAAATTTGCATCGCAGCTAACGGAATTGTACAAACTATGGCAAATACAGTTGCAATCGAGAAGAATATCCACAATACATCACTTGGACCGAGAACTGTTAATTTCATCGGTAAATCTTTTACGAGCCAAAAGTAAATATCTTTGGTGAAAACAAAACCAACTATTAAAAATATTACGAATGATAATACTGTAATGATTAATCGTTTTCGAAGTTCTACTATATGTTCTACTATACTCATTTCTCGATCTTCCATCTCGTTCACCACACTTCTTTCATCCAATACAACAAAATTTTACCGCACTGCCCTCAATAGTAATGAAAATAAAAGATTATTATGTCTAGAAAGCAGGAAAACCCATCAGATTCCTACCTCATTTTTATTTGTTTTTTTCTTTATCTTGAAATGAATCATCTGTTAATTCTCTCGTAGATTTTTTAAATTCCTTCAACGTTTCACCTAAAGAACGTCCGATTTCTGGTAATTTTTTAGGGCCAAATAAAATAAGTACAGCTACTAAAATTAAAATTAATCCTGGAAAACCGATATTTGATAACATTTTACCCATCCCCTTCATAAGTAGATTCCTTGTCCTACTATCTCATAAGTTCATTTTGTCAAAAAATTTTGTAAACGTCAATGTATCCGCTATCTTTTGTCAAAAAAATTCAAAAATATAATCAATTATACAAATATCATTTTCTATTCCTTTTGTATATGATATGGTTAAGGAAAATATATCTTATCTCATTACAAGGAAAGGGATTTACATTATGACGCAAAAAATTACAAGAATGACCCAATTTGTAAAAGAAGAGATTGCTAATGCAGTTACCCATGGTATCGGTGCCATTTTAAGCATCCCTGCCTTAATCATATTAATTATTCATGCCTCTAAACACGGTACAGCATCTGCTGTTGTTGGCTTTACCGTTTATGGTGTAAGCATGTTCCTACTATACTTATTTTCTACACTGCTACATAGTATTCATCATCCAAAGGTAGAAAAGCTATTTACCATTTTAGATCATTCCGCCATCTATTTATTAATTGCCGGCACGTATACACCATTTCTACTCGTTACACTGCGCGGACCGCTCGGTTGGACGTTACTTGCAATTATTTGGACACTTGCGATTGGTGGCATTATCTTCAAAATTTTCTTTGTCCGTCGCTTTATTAAAACATCTACATTATGTTATATCATTATGGGTTGGCTCATCATCGTTGCCATTAAACCACTATATGAAAATTTAACCGGGCACGGCTTCTCACTACTCTTAATAGGCGGCATTTTATATTCTGTCGGAGCGATATTCTTCCTTTGGGAAAAACTTCCGTTCAACCATGCCATTTGGCATCTCTTCGTCTTAGGAGGTAGTACAATGATGTTTTTCTGCGTACTATTTTACGTCTTACCCGCAGCATAAAAAAGTTTCAGCTTGTCTAAGCTGAAACTTTTTTATTACTTATGTAATTGAGATGCAATAACATTTTGTGTATGCTGTGTTAACTCTTTAATATCCATACTTGCATATTCTTCAGGTGTAATCGGTTTTGAAATTGTAATCGTTGCATGAGCTGGCTTCATACGATTTCCATTTGCCTCAAAGATCTTATATGTACCATCTATCGTTACTGGTAAGATAGCTACGCCAGATTTTACAGCAAGATGAAAACTCCCTGCTTTAAATTCACCTATTTCGCCGCCCTTACTTCTTGTTCCCTCTGGAAAGATTACGATAGAATGACCGTTCTTTAATAGTTCGATTCCATCTTTAATCGCTTTAAGAGATTGACGACGATCACTACGGTCCATAAACACACAATTCATCAATTCCATCCAAGTTGGTACAACCGGAAACTTTTTAATTTCCGCTTTTGAAACAAAACCAATTGGTTTATTTAAGTAACCGAGTAAAACTGGGATATCCATATTACTTTGATGATTACTTACAACAAGTACTGGCTGATCTTCCGGAACATTTTCAAGTCCATTCACTTCTACAGTTGAACCTGCTACACGAACCATCTTCTTACCAAACCAGTTTGTTGTTTTATAAACAAGACGATCTTTTTCTGTTGGCGACATTGTATTCGCTTTTCTTTTAATGCGCCCTAATCTTGGTGTAATCGCAATTACGATTAATATTAAATAAAAGATTTTAAAAAACGTTTGAATCATACAGAACCCCCACCTATTATCATTCCGACCTTCATTATACTAGACAAACGAAGGAAAAAGAAGAAAAAATGTCCAAACGATAAGTGTTTGGACATTTTAGAGTTTTCTATATTAGAAACGTTTTGCTAATTCACGTGCGTTTGCAATTGCTGCTTCTTTAATTTCTTGTGCTTTTTCAGGATTTGCATTCATTCCTTCAACTGCGATGTACTCAGTATCTGCTACACCCATAAATCCTAATACTGCTTTTAAGTGGTTACGGCCGAAGTCCATAGCTGCGTATGCCCCCTCAGAATAAATACCACCTGTAGCTTGAATGTGAAGTGCTTTTTTACCTTCTAGTAAACCAACTGGACCATTTTCAGTATATTTAAATGTTTTACCTGCAATTGATAAGTTATCTAAGTATGCTTTTACTACTGGTGGGTAGCTAAAGTTCCACATTGGTGTAACGAATACGTAACGATCTGCATTCATAAATGTTTCTAAATTTGTGTTCATTGCTGCAATTTTTTGTTGTTGACTTTCACTTAAAGCTTCAAAGCCTTCACCTGCTGCAAATTTGCCCCAAGCCGCAAATACTTCTGCATCGATTGCTGGTACAGTTGTATTGAATAAATCAACTGTTACAACTTCGTCTTGTGGACGTTCGTTTTTATAAGCTTCGATGAACGCTTCCCCTACTGCCATACCGAAAGAACCTTCTGCTGAATTTGGATTTGCTGTAATAAATAGTACTTTTGTCATTGTATTATCTCCCTTTATGTATTTTATCTTCAAACCAAGACTTATTTCAAAAAAGTAAATTACTTATCTTATGTAAGTATAATACAAAATGATTCCTTTCTTGTCAATGAAAAATAGTTGCTTTTTTTTCGTAAGTTAATAAGTTATACATCTGGACTTCAACTAGTATGAAAACCAAAAAATTCCGTATACAAAAAAGCTATCTCCATATTTCATAGAGATAGCTTTTTATCACATATTACTTTTGAAAAACATGTTTCACTTTTTCACTTGGAACGTTACTTCCACCTCTACCTTTTACATCTTCAATCATCATCGTAACAATCATGTCAGGTGAATTCAAATCAAATGCAGTGAACCATCCAAGTTCTTTTCCTTCTGCTTCTTTTGATACTTTTAACTCAGCCGTTCCTGTTTTACCAGCAAGGGTCATACCATCAATCTTAGCAACTTTTCCCGTACCATCTGAATCATTAATTACTTTCGTTAAAGCAGTTTTTAATATATCTTGATTTCCTTTAGAAATCACATTTTCTTTCCAAGGTTTTGGTTGGTTATCTGTTTTAATAAGATGCGGAGACGGTATATTTCCTTCATTTACAATCGGCGCATATGTTAAAGCTAAATGAAGAGGCGTCATTAACACTTGACCTTGTCCATATCCCGTGTCTGCCATTTGAATATCATTTTTAATTCCATCTTTTGCAATTTTAGAAGCTGGGAATCCGTATTCAATTGGTAATTTTTCATCAAATCCGAATTTCTTTGCTTCACTCATAAATTTATCTTTTCCAATTTTTATAGCTTCTTGTGCAAAGTAAATATTGTCAGAGTACTTCATCGCTTTATCAAAGTCAATTGGGTTCGCATCTTTCACACGAGTTACATAATAATTGCCCCATGAAGAATCTTTCGTCCATTGCAATCCTTCAATTTTCAATTCCTCTTTCGGATCGATTGTTTTTGTTTCAAGACCAATTGCACCTGTAATAGGCTTGAATACTGATCCAGGAACTGATAGTTGTGTAAATCGATTTGTCATCGGTTTTTTCAGATCCTTATCCCACGCTTCACGTTGTGCTTTTGATGTACCTCTTACAATAATATTAGGATTATAAGCTGGGCTACTTACAAGTGCAATTGTCTCACCATTCTTCGGATTCACTGCCGCACTTGAACCAGCTTCTCCCTTCATTTCATTATAGATTTTCTCTTGAACGGCACTATCAATTGTTAAATTTACATTTTCTCCATCTACTGCGTCTGTTTTCGCTAAATTTTTAATTTCTTTTCCTTGCGCATCTTCTATAAAGACACGGCCACCTTTTTTACCGCGTAACTTTTCTTCAAATACTTGTTCTAAACCAGCTTTTCCAACCGGGTCATCTGCTTGATAACCTTTTTTCTCAAGTGTTTTTAAATCCTCTGCATTCACTTTTCCCATATAACCTGTTAAATGGGCTGCAGCTTCTCCTAACGGGTATGTACGAACATCTACTGGACGTGTTGAAACACCTGGTAAATCAATATAAGCATTTTGCGTTGTACCTTCTTGCAATATGCCAATTGGCACAAGATAATTTGGTTTTACCCATTTAGCAGCTAACTTTTGGTCAATTTCTTCTACAGACATATTTAACAGCTTCGCTACTGCTTCCTTCGTTTGTGGAGCAGCGTCACCTAACTTCTCTGGAATGATTCCAATTTCAGAAGCTTTTCCATTCGTCGCAAGTCCTTTTCCGTTACGGTCATATATTTCACCGCGCTTTGGCTGTTTTGTTTGCATACGAATTTTGCTATCTTTTGTCATACTTGGGAAAATAAAATCTGGCGTCCAATCTATTTTCCAAGATTCTTTATCCCCATCTTTTTCTTTTACCATTTTCGCTTCATGAGCGAAGGAAATATTCCCACCTACTGTATCCATGCTAACCTTAAAAGGAACAGGCCCTTTATCTTCTTTATCATCTTTTACATCGCCTGTTTCTACTTTCAAGTTTTTCACTTCTATACCTGCATAAATCTTTTCATATTTCTCCGTAAACTCTTTTTTCGAAATGGTTTTTTTTGCGTTTTCTGACAATTGATCATACATATCTGCAAATTTTTGTTTATTCCATGCTTTTGCATATGTATCAAACGCTTGTTGTGGTTTCTCTTCTTTACCGCATCCAACTAAAACGAGTGCTACGCAAAGAAGAAGCAATCCCCATATTTTTTTCAAACGATTCTCCTCCTTTTGTTACTCAACAAATTTCTACATGTAATCAGGGCTTTCGCCTTCAGCATACATGCTATTTTCCATTATAGCACTATTGAATCTCATCCATAAAGCTATATCTAGTCATACAAATAAAAAGATTGATATGAACATGTAAGTTCACATCAATCTTTTTTCTATTGTTGCTTCTCGTATATATGGTAATAATACGTGTACGGATTTTTTTCATCCGTAACACCCTGCTCGACAAAAACTTCTTTCCAATTCGTCATATCAATTTCTGGGAAGAATGTATCCCCGTCAAAGGAATGATGAATTTTTGTTATATATAATTTTTCTACATGCAGTAAAAATAGCTCATAAATTTGAGCCCCACCAAAAATAAAGATTTCTTCTTCATCTTTACAAAGTTCAAAAACTTCTTCAACAGAATGAGCAATTTCGCAACCTTCCACATGATAATCATCGTTACGCGTTACGATAATATTGCGTCTTCCTGGTAGCGGTCTTCCGATTGCTTCATAATTTTTTCTCCCCATAATAAGTGGGTGTCCCATCGTAGTCTTCTTAACATACTGTAATTCACTTGGTAAATGCCACGGCAATTTATTATCTTTACCAATTACTCTATTCTCGTCCATCGCCACCATAAATGAAATAATCATCTTTTCATCTCCTCTACAATTACACTGCAACCGGTGCTTTAATTGCTGGATGTGGATCATATCCTTCTAATGTTAAATCGTCCATTTCAAAATCAAAAACAGATTTTACATCTGGATTTAATGTAAGTTTCGGGAATGGACGTGGTTCACGTACTAACTGTTTTTCTACTTGTTCAAAATGATTCGTATAAATATGTGCATCTCCAATTGTATGAACAAACTCTCCTACTTCAAGACCACATTCATGAGCAATTAAATGCGTTAACAGTGAATAGCTTGCAATATTAAATGGAATGCCTAGGAAAATATCACCACTACGTTGATATAGCTGACATGAAAGCTTCCCATCTGCTACATAAAATTGGAATAATGTATGACAAGGCGGTAGTGCCATACTTGGCACGTCTTCAGGGTTCCATGCTGAAACGATTAGACGGCGTGAATCCGGAGTCTTCTTGATCATTTCAATGACATCTTTTAACTGATCGATCGTCTCACCTGCTGTCGTTTTCCAAGCTCGCCACTGCTTTCCGTATACATCTCCTAAATAACCATACTTGTTTGAAAAATCATCATCTTCTAGCACATTCTTTTTAAATACTTCCATTTGTTCATCATATTGCTTCTTAAACTCTTCATCTTGCTGAGAACGAAGTCCAAAGTCCGTCATATCCGGCCCAGTGTATGCATCGCTTTCTACCCAGCTTTTAAACGCCCATTCATTCCAAATATTATTATTATTTTGAAGCAAATAACGAATATTTGTATCACCTTTCATAAACCAAAGCAATTCGCTTGCTACAAGGCGAAATGGAACTCGCTTTGTCGTCAATAAAGGAAATCCTTTACTAAGATCGAAGCGCATTTGATATCCAAATACAGATACAGTGCCTGTCCCTGTACGATCTTCTTTCTTTGTGCCATTCTCCATTACATGGCGGCATAAATTTAAGTATTCATATTCAGCATGTTTCATATGTAGGAAAACCTTCTTTCAATCTTATATGGAATTTATCATAACATGAATGATAGCAAATTTAACAATCCAAATTAATAAAAAACATTTCTATATTAACAGAATTCTAAATAAATAATAATTTTATTCATTCTTACAAAATTATTAACTTTCAACATTTTAAAAGGTTTTTATTTTCTATTACCGAAAGTATAGTGCGGAAGGATAAAAATTATATTTGGAGGTTAGAAGTATGTCTAAAATTGAAACTCCTGTTACGACTTCGTTACAAACAACAGTTGAAAAAATGATGAAAGATTTAAATGTTCCTGGAGCTGCTGTAGCTGTTATAAAAGATGGTGAAGTTATTATTTCAGAAGGATTTGGCTATCGTAATATAGAGACAAAAGAAGCTGTTACACCGAAAACACGCTTTGCAATCGGTTCAGCAACGAAAGCTTTTGGTACACTTTCATTAAGCTTATTAGCACAGCAAAAAAAGTTTGATTGGGATACCCCTGTCCAATCTTATATACCTAACTTCTCTATATCCGATATACTTGCTAGCTCACAAGTTACAGGGCGTGATTTAGCTTCTCACCGCACTGGAGTAAGTCGTCACGATGCTCTTTGGTACAGCTCTTCCTTAACTCGAAAAGCTCTCATTGAAAAAATAAAACATTTACCACTTGATGCACCGTTTCGTACAGCATTTCTATATAACAACTTAATGTATGCGACAATTAGCTATATTGTAGAAAATATTACAAATCAAACATGGGAACAATACGTGACCGAACATATTTTAGAACCTCTTCATATGCAGCAAACGAACCTCTCTGTTACAGACTCACAAAATACAAGTGACTATGCATTACCTTATATTCAGGAAAATGATGAAATGAAAGAAGTTCCATTCCGTAACATCGATACAGTTGGCGCTGCTGGGTGTATTAATTCTACGATTGAAGATATGGTAAATTGGGTGCTTCTTCACCTAAACAAAGGGAAGTTTGGAGATCACGAGTTAATCTCCTCTGAATTATTACAACAAATGTATACACCGCACAATACCATTCCAGATCAACCATTTTTATCACTTCCTGAATCTCCATTAAATAGTTACGGACTTGGTTGGTTTATTAGTGCTTATCGCGGTTATAAAGTGATTCATCACGGCGGGGCTATCGATGGATTTACTGCGCTTGTTTCATTCATGCCGAAAGAAGATATAGGCCTTGTCATATTAACAAACGCTGGAAATACATTGCTCCCTACTTATCTTGCTAACCAAATTTATGACGAGCTTCTCGCACTAGAAACAATTGACTGGCATAAACGCGCTTTACAAGATAGTGAAAAAATAAAAGAAATGATGAAGGAAACAACTGAATCTCTTCCTGAGCAAATAAAAGGAACTACACCTTCTCACAAATTAGATGACTACACTGGTACTTTTGAACATCCTGCTTATGGAGCATTGCAAGTATACAAACGAGATGATACTTTATCTGTACAATTTATGGAGATGGAAATTCAATTACAGCACCATCATTACGACATATTCTCCGCACCAGTTAACTTATTCCAAACGAAAATGAGTTTATTATTTGCTTATGAAATGAATGTGAGTGGTGAATTTCCATCCCTTCAGTTACATGTGCCAGCTATGTTAAGTACTCAGCCGCTGACATTTACGAAAGCTAAATAGTTTATTTAATAGTAATCAAAAAGTAGGTGTGAAATAGCACACCTACTTTTCATTCGTCATTTCACTATCAAACCAAATCGGCTTCGATAACTCAAAGTTTTTATGATCTTCTAATACAATATGGAGACGTTCTAACATATCATCTAGCATATGCGGTGCTGCCCGTAAACACCAAACAACTGAAGAGAAAACCGTCATCCCAACGTATACTGCATATAATCTCCAAAACTCCTCCGGTATTCTACCATTAAAGTATCCTACTATTTGTCCGATTGAATACGGGATACTAATGTCTCTTGCAAATAGTGCAATCTTTACGAAATCATGTAGTGGATCACCCCAATCATAACCGTTAAAATCAACAACACCTACATATTTCCCCTCCCGTACAATTATATTTTCTAAATGAAAATCATCGTGTTGAAATCGATTTGGGCGATTCTTTACATATATTTCATTTTCATCTATAAACTTAATGATTTTATCATCATTTTCAATTTTTATTCCGCATGTTTTATATGCATCTACATATTTTCTATGTTTTTTCATTGCTCTTTCATACCATGAAAGTATATTCTTAGGAGCTTCATATGTATGCATTTTTGCTAAATCTTTTCCTGCCTCGATACCAATTTCATATTGTTCTTTAGGTGTATATGTAGGCAACAGCTTTTTCGCATCTTCCCCTTCTAAATATGAAAAAATACTATAGCATAAATCTTCTTCCAACATGCCGATTTCAATTGGTCTTTGGGCCTGTACGTCTCGTTCTTGCATTTCATTTAAAATTTGAAACTCCATTTTCTTTCTTTCATACTCTTTTATATCGCCTGTCCGTAACAAATATTTTTTATCATCAGTGGTCGTAATGATATATTTTTTATCAGGAGAGAAACCTTTAGAGATTTCTTCAATATTTGCTGCATCTTTTACTATTTGTATATTGTTTTTCCACATTGTAATTGTCTTCATGTCTATTCTCCTTACATTTCTGCATTCGGTGTATACGCAACCTCTACAATAAATCCATTCGGGTCGTAAAAATCAATCGTATAGTATCCATCTAAATAATGATTCATTTCGATCGGACCACGTATTACCTTCACTTTCGTACTAGAAAGAAACTCTGCTACCTCATCAACTATTTCTCTATTAATAGCTTGGTAACAAATATGTCTAGGCCTTAAAGTCCTTACAATTTCCTCATCTACTTCTTTAAAATACACTTCACTTTCTCCCGTACTATATGCTATTTCATTTAACTTTCTCCATCCAATTATTGAAAACAGGATGTCGTAAAAAGAAATGGACTCATCTAAATTTGCTACCCAAAATTCAATATGATGAATACCTGCTCGAAGTTTATTCATATTAAGAATGTGCCCCCTGTACTACTTGCACAATTTCCATCGGCGTATTGACCATATAATCTGGTGCATCTTTTTTAACTGTTTCAATGACATCATATCCCCAAGATACCCAAATTACGTTCACCCCAGCCCTTTTACATGCTGCTACGTCTCGCTGTTCATCACCGACATATAACATGTCTCGCTCTGCTATCTTTTTTGATTTTAAAAATCTTTTTATCATTTTATCTTTACCGAATAAATTTTTAGAACAATACACTTCTTGAATATTTTCTATCCCATTATTGTGTAAAAACGCCCGAATATGCTCTTCTGCGTTCGAAGATATAACCGCAATTCCGTAGCCTTTTTTATGTAGTTCCTCTAATACATCCTTCATTCCATGAAATAAAACGAGATCTTTTATAGCAGGTTGGTACAATTTATAAAACTCTAACGCTAATATAGGTAATTTATACAAGGGGACATGAAGCTTTTTGCATCTTTCAGGAATAGATAGTTTTCGTAAAGGCTCAATCTCTTCCTCACCTACCGTTTTATACCCATGCTTTTCAGCAAGTTGATTATAAATTGGAACAAATATATTTTGCGAATCTACTAACGTGCCGTCAAAGTCGAAAACAATGTATTTTTGCATTACACATACTCCCTTAGTTTCTTTTTTATCTAGACATACTTTATTCAACAATCTGGTACGCTTCACCTTTCATACAAATAAAAAAGAACAAGATTTTCTCTTGTTCTTCATTAAGACAGCCATTTTGGAGGCACATTTGTATTCCAATAAATATTCCCTAATTCATGATGTCCTGAGTATCCATCATCAAAACAATGATAGTGGAAATTAAAATAATATCCATCTTGCGGTGGATGATCTCTCCTTACATGAAATCGTAATAAATCATTTCCTGTTTTCGTATCATATACATGAAAAATCTTCTCATTATTTCCACCAGCTGGTTTTTGGGAAATTGCTAATGATTGTAACGATTCTTCTGGCACATCATTGGCAAGTTCCGCAATTGCTTCTTCAATTTTAGGTAATATAACATCTTTAAACTCATCTTCAATTACAGGACCAATTTTAGAACCAAACTTTTGCATAGATTGCTGCTCGGCTTCTTGCATCGCATAAGTTATAAAGCTATCAGTGGTTAACCTTTCATTCGTTTCTTCATATGTATAGGACGTTTGCTCCAAATTTTGTTGCCTTGTACTTGTAGGCTTGTCCGCTGCTTTTGCATTATCAAGCAAAATAGAAGGAGGCGTCACTAAACCAAATGTAAATACAGTAATTAATGCGACTAAGGTTTTTCTAAACCAATTTGGCATTTTCATTTCCTCCCCTTTCACTCATTATATTTTATATAACGGTTGTTTCTTCCATTATACAAAATGATTGTAATTTTTGCACTTTACAAATTTGTTAACGTTCACATATTTTTCACTTGAATATAGAATTGTAAGATTTCATACACTATAACTACAACATCAACGAGGAGGGAATTCAATGACCCTAGACGTCATGTACTCCGCCATAAGCATTTTCGTTCTACTATATTTCATGTATCAGTGCATCACAGACTAAAAAAGAGCCTTTTCGGCTCTTTTTCTATGGCAAAAATACAATCCATCCAATTAATACTATGAAAATAACTCCAATGATTATAGCTGGTATTAAATAAAACTGAGAGAGTATTACTGTCCCGTACATGAATACAGCTGGAAGAAATAAATAACGGTTCGCTTTCCATCTTAGCAAAATTAATTTTCCTTCTTCACAATATAAATGAAGAAACATTTTTTCCGTAAACTCATTCCAATAATCTCGTGCATAACGAGAGATCGCAAATAAAGCAAATACAAGAATGATAGCCGTTATCCACCACGGAGCCCTGAAAATGCTTATTGTGCTTATTATAATAATTTGAATATAAAATTTCAACGAACTCCCTGTACGGAAAAATTCTTTTAAAAATGATTCTACAATACGCAAATCAGATTTTTTTCCTAATATCCTTTTTGAATGTGGGAACATCCACGGTTTTTTATTCGAACTACTCGGTTTCGCTGCATGTCCGCCAACTTGCATAATCCCCATCGTCCAGCGCATACTTTCTTCTTTTTCTTTCTCAATTTCTTTAAAAAAGAAGTTCTTATAATTCAGCTTCTTTTTTACTAAGGCTAAGCTAACTAAAACAGATAAACCAATAAATAAAATTGAATAAATCGGGCTTTTATAAATGAAATACATACCACTTCCAAGGAAAATCAAACCGAAAGAAAATAACAATTTTTTTACAATCCATAAAACCCAACGTTTCCCCACACGTACATTTATAAATCGCATCAATAACGATAACGTAAATCGAAACACAGTAAAAAAGATCCAAAATAATACAATTTGTATAAATGGTGCTCCCATATTTTTAATCAATATAGGTAACATAATGAATACTACAATTACATTCGTTATCGCAATCCGAATAAACGTGTATAGCAGGCCATACTTCATTAATTTTTGCATATGTACTGGATACGAAATTAAAAATAAGCTGTCTGCTTGTTCAAAGAATGACCGAGCTCCCCTTGAAAATGTAACAAAGTAAAATGCAAATAATCCTAATAAAAAATAAACGGTCTCTTCCATCGATAACTCGTTTACCCATAGTGAACGATAATAAATCCCACAAAATATAAGTGCCGGAATAATAATGTATAATGCTATAGTCCAATCTGTTACGGAACGTAACGACTTCCATTTCCTTTGCAATTCATGGCGTAATCTTTTATTAAATTGTTGTTTAATCATGTTGTTCCCGCCTTACAATTGCATCAAAACAATCTAATAATGGACTTTCTGGCATTCCCGCTAACGATTGAATCGCTTCTAAATGCCCATCTGCCACTAACGTACCTTGTGAAATAAGTAAGAATCTCTCACAAATCCTTTCTGCTGTATCTAATACATGTGTACAAAGTAAAATTCCAGCCCCCCGCTCTTTTTCTTTATATAAATAATTTAAAAATTCCCGGGTCGCTACTGGATCTAAACCGATAAAAGGCTCATCAATAATATAAAAATCTGGTTCTGTTAAAAATGAAAGAATAAGCATCGACTTTTGCTTCATACCTTTTGAAAACTTCGATAAATATTCATGTATATGCTTTTCCATTCGAAACGTGTGTAATAATTCCTTTGCCCGTTCTTCCCAACTTCCCGCTTCATACCCACGGGCAGCCATTAATAACTCAATATGTTCCCATAATGTTAAATAATCATAATAAGTTGGGTGTTCTGGTACATATGCATAGGGATCTTTCTTTTCACCAAATGATATTTCACCATCCATATTCACAAGTAAACCGAGCATTGATTTAATTGTCGTACTTTTTCCAGCACCATTTGCACCAATAAGAGCAACTAACTTCCCTTTTTCAATAGCAAACGCTATATTGCGGATTGTTGTTTCACCTGTTTCATATCCTGCTGAGCGGATATTCACTTCTAACATATCCATTCCCTCTTTCCATTTACACTACTATCAAGGAAAATGATACCATATTTTCTTTTAATATAGTATTCTACATGCATTTTATTAAATGTTAATTTTCATAGCAGGAAAAATTCTTTTTTTACAGAAATTTAAATGTTTGGAGTTTCTAAAATTAACTGGAGTTGATCTTATGGCATTTCATATTCGAGAAGCGACAATATACGATTTAGATACACTATGCTCACTTACAAAAGAATTAAAGGGATCTTCAATCTCTCATGAAGATATGAAAAACCGCCTACAGTTTGTTAAAATGAGTCCTTTTGATTTTTTATACGTTTATGAGGAAGATAATACTATATTTGGATTACTAGGTTTTCGCATACGTGAAAACTTAGAAGATATAACGCGTTATGGAGAAATTTCAATTATTAGCGTGGATTCCACAATACGGCGAAAAGGAATTGGACAAATATTAATGGACTATGCGGAGCAATTAGCAAAAGAGCATAATTGCATTGGTACGTGGCTTGTCAGTGGAATAAACAGAAAAGAAGCTCATCCATTCTATAAAAAATTAGGGTATGAAGTGAATGGATATCGATTTGTGAAACATTTTTAATCTAGTAATCATTAGAAGGAGACATACTTATGACAAACATTCAAGCAATCTTTATTGATCGTGACGGAACAATTGGTGGCGACACTACAATACACTATCCTGGTTCATTTACTTTATTTCCATTTACAAGAGATTCCTTACACAAATTAAAAGCTCAGCATATAAAACTATTCTCCTTTACTAACCAGCCAGGTATTGCAGATGGAAAAGCAACTGCAAGTGACTTTATACAAGAATTAAAAGCATTCGGTTTTGATGATATTTACCTCTGTCCTCATAGACATGGTGAAGGGTGTGAATGTCGTAAACCGAGTACAGGTATGCTCCTTCAAGCAGCAGAAAAATACGAGCTCGATTTAACTACATGTGTTGTCATCGGTGATCGGTGGACTGATATCGTCGCTGGTGCAAAAGTAAATGCGATAACAATACTAGTTCAAACTGGCGCCGGGCATGACGCATTATATACATATCGTGATCAATGGGCACATATTGAACCAAATTACATTGCCGAAAACTTTGAAGACGCTACGAATTGGATATTAAAACAAAAAAATAATATATAAACATCATTAGGTGTCTTCCCTTTGAAGACACCTCCTTTACTATTAAACTACCTATACAGAAGAAGCCCTTTGGCAATCAATCATCTTACCTCTTTTCTTAGAAGCCTAACATATGAAAAAGCTCAGCCTATGAACTAAAATCATAGGCTGAGCTTTTTTATGTATTCGTTTTCAAAAAGTTAATTCATAATGAAAATAACGATTGTCTCTCAAATATCCATTCTCAGCATATAATCTCTGTGCTGATAGATTATCAATCTCTGTTTGTAATTTTAAACCTTTCGCACCATTCTCTAATGCAAATTCTCTAGCGGCTTCTAACAATTTCTTACCTGTTCCTGCTCCACGCTTATTTGCTTGCACAAAGAGGTCATTTAAAATCCATAATTCTTTCATCGAAATGGAGGAGAAAGACGGATATAATTGTGTAAATCCAAGATATTCTCCATCTTCAACCGCTACAAAAATGACAGATTCTTTTTTCTCAATACGATTACGTAAAAATACTTTTGCTTCTTCTACATTTGATTTTTGTTTATAAAATACTCGATAATTATTAAATACAGGTGCTAATCCATCTAAGTCTGCAATTGTTGCCTCATATACTTTCACTTTACTCCGCTCCCTTTCCAATACTGTTTCATAATACTTGTTGCCCACTCTGGTTGTATAAGTTCCTCAGTTGGTATAAATTCTCTCATAACAGGCTTTATATCCAATATAGGCGTACCATCAATTGCATCTAGCCCTTCAACAACAATTGATTTCCCTTCTCTTCTTAACACTTTAGCAATTGTTGCTCCCAATCGATTCGGACGATTTTTTCCACGCTGTGCAAAGATCCCTACCTTCGGATATTCCATATTATTTCGAGGATGTCTAGCTACATATTGAATTTGTTCATCTGTTACTTTATGAAAATAGAAAATTACTTCAATGTGAGAAAAACTTTCAATCCCCTGTATACTTTCTTCTGAAAAAGAATCTGTTAAAGTAATGAGCGATTGTACTTCGCCCCACTCATCATCTACTATCATCTTTCTTTCATTATGTACAAATGCAATTGGTTGAAGTGAAAACATTCATATTCCCCTCCGATTTATGTAACCACTTATTACATTATAAAATATTTTCTGAATGTTTTCCATCCATATACATATTGTTTACATAATTAAATTATAGTCTATCATTTTCCAAAGCAATATTTACAGCTTCAATAGCGTGTATGAGAGCTGTATCAAATAAAGGAACTGGTGAATCTTCTTGCTTTACTAATAACCCTATTTCTGTGCAACCTAGTATGATCCCTTTTGATCCCTTTTGTACTAAATCATCTATTACTTCTTTATAAGAATCCCTTGATCTTTGATTGATTGTTCCTAAACATAACTCATTATATATAATTTTATTTATCGTCTCTCTATCACTTTTAGTTGGTATTATAACTTTTATTCCATTTTTTTCTATTCGCAATCTATAAAATTCCTGTTCTATTGTATACTTTGTTCCAAGTAGGCCAACTGATTGAATGCCACGCTTTTTTATTTCTACAGCCGTTGCATCAGCAATATGTATAACAGGAATATTTATTTTGGCTTTTACATGATCAATAATTTTATGCATTGTATTTGTGCAAATAATAATGAAATCAGCTCCACCTTTCTCCAAAGACTGTGCAGCTTCTCCTAATAACACTCCTGCTCTTTCCCAATCTCCTTCAGATTGAAATCGTTCAATCTCTTCAAAATCAACGCTGTATAAAAGACATTTCGCAGAGTGTAATCCCCCTAGTCTCTTTTTAACTTCTTCATTTATTATTCGATAATATTCAGAAGATGATTCCCAGCTCATTCCACCGATTAGACCTATCATTTTCATCAAAAAACCACCCCACTCACTTATACTTTAATGGTATATAAATAAAAATTTAATATATAATTTATACATATTAAAACAAGCATTTACATTAAAAAACATAAAGGCTTGTTCAAAACTCTTCCAGACAATAATCAATACAAAACAACTTATAGTTTAATATCCTTCATAGCCTTACTATCCCAAATGACACCGAATCCAGGAAGTGGAACCATAACTATTCCAATCTATCTCCTGCACCTCTTTTCATTTCCGTGGAAATATTTGAAGAATATTCAGAAAATATTTCAAAGAGTTTTTACAGATGACTTATATTTATAATCAAAACATATACGATACAATTTTTTCATCTCATGGTAAGACGGGATACGCGGATTATTATTTGGGCTACCACTTTCAATCGCATCTTTCGCCATTTTTGAAATAGCATTTTCAAATTCAACTTCTTCAATCCCATATTCTCCTAAATTAGGAATGCGAAGATCAAAGCAAAGCTTCTTTATTTCAGAAATCGTATAATTTGCTAACTCTTCATCTGAATACGATTGTAAATCAGGATTCAAGCTGCGCCCTACTTCCGCCAATCTCTTTATTGAGCTATCTTTTGTAAAATCTAAAACCGTTGGTAATAACATCGCATTTGATATACCGTGTGGTACATAAAATAAAGCACCAATTGGCCGGGACATTCCATGAACTAACGTAACCGATGCATTTGAAAAAGCAACCCCAGCTTGTAAGGAAGCAATCATTATCGCCTCTCTAGCTTCCATGTCATCTCCATCTTCATAAGCAATACGTAAATATTTCATAATGCTACCAATAGCGGAAAGAGCGAGCACATCAGTAAGAGGCTGTGAAACTCTAGAAATATAAGCTTCAATCGCATGACATAATGCATCTATCCCTGTTGCCGCCGTAATATGAGGTGGTACAGAGCGTGTTAATATTGGATCGATAATTGCTATTTTGGGAGTGAAACTCGGGTGTTTTATCATCATTTTTACATCTGTTTTTTTATTTGTAATAACTGCTACACTCGTTACTTCTGATCCAGTCCCAGAAGTTGTTGGAATCGCGATGAGAGGTAACGGTTTCCTTTTTATTTCTATACGATTTTGAACGTAATCTTCCACCGCTCCTCCATTTGTAAACAGCACCGCTACCGCTTTAGCGGCATCCATACAGCTTCCTCCCCCAAGACCTATAATAAAATCACATTTTTCCTTTTCACAAATAGATAACGCTTCCAAAACATGAATATTTGTCGGTTCAGCATTAAAACATTTTTATATGTGACAGCTTCACTCCCCTTCGCATGTAGCTGCTTCACACACGATTCAATATACCCTAATTTCTCCATAATAGCATCGCTGACAATAAAAGCTTTCTTTCCTAATTTACTCGATTGCTCTCCTAATTTCTCAAGTGAATTTCTCACATATAAAACAGCTCTCGGCATACGAAACTCCGCAATTTCTTGCAAGTAGCCCACCCCTTCTTTTCCAAATAAATATTTTATTATGTGAAATATCCATATGATAAAATTAACTATTCCACTTTACTCCTATATTTTCTCATAGTAGAATCTATACTTTAATAGAGTCCTGTTAACGTATAGAATGCGATTACTAAAAATACCGCAACCGTTTTCAAAATTGTAATTGCAAATATATCGCGATACGATTGTTTATGTGTTAACCCCGTTACTGTAAGAATTGTAATAATAGCACCGTTATGTGGTAATGTATCCATTCCACCTGATGCCATTGAAACTATGCGATGCATCACTTCTAATGGAATGTTATATTGTGTCGCTGCTGCAATAAATTTATCTCCCATCGCACTTAAAACAATTCCCATTCCGCCTGATGCAGATCCTGTAATTCCAGCCAAAATATTTGTCGTCACTGCACCGTTCACTAGTGGGTTAGTAAACGTCGCCGAAATGCTGTCTCTCATAATCGCAAAGCCTGGAAGCGCTGCAATAACGCCACCAAATCCAAACTCAGCTCCTGTATTCATTGTTGCAAGTAACGCTCCTCCAATACTGGTATTTAATCCAGCTTGGAATCCAGTTACAACACGTTTCCAATATAATAAAAGTGTCGTTATAATTCCTAGTATGAGTGCTAATTCTACAGACCAAATGCCGAGTACTGCACTTAACTCAACCTTTCCAAATGTTTTCATTCCAATTACTGAAAAATCAAAACCATTTGGATACCACTTTGGTATCGTCATCGTAAAGAATTTATTCATTACACCTACTAAAATAAGTGGCACAAAAGCAATCACTTGCTGCATTCTTGTAATTTCCATCTCTTTTAAAGATGGCATGTCCTTTTGTTCTACTTCTAGAGATGCTGCCATTTCGGAATCCCCATCGTTAAATCCAAAGTATCCTTCTCCTGCTGCCTTTGCTTTCTTACGCCGACTCTCTAAATAGATTAATCCTAACGTTAAAACAAAAATTGCCCCTATAATACCAAGTATTGGCGCTGCATAAATATCTGTTTTAAAAAACGTTGTAGGAATTACATTTTGAATTTGTGGCGATCCGGGAAGGGCATCCATCGTAAACGTTACAGCTCCAAGAACAATCGTTCCAGGTATTAATCGTTTTGGAATGTTTGCTTGTCGAAATAATTTTGCAGCAAATGGATATACAGCAAACACAACTACATATACACTTACGCCGCTATACGTTAAAACAGCTCCCATTAAAACGATTGCTAAAATTGTTCGCTTTTCCCCTACTAATTCTATAATTGTCTTTGCAATCGAATCCGCAATCCCCGACATTTCTACTACCTTTCCGAAAATCGCTCCAAGTAAAAATACTGGAAAATACAACTTAATAAATCCTACCATTTTCTCCATAAAAATATTTGAAAAGAAAGGTAAAACGAAACTAGGTTCTGTTAAAAACACTGCAAATAGAGCAAAGATTGGAGCGAATAAAATAACAGAAAATCCTCTATATGCAACAAACATAAGTAAACTAAGTGCTAATAAAATGATAACTAGCTCCAACTATATCCCCCCTAATTTAACTGAAAATTCAATCTTTTAACCCTGAAATTATTCCCATACTTCACTTCCCTTTATGTATTCTTATCACTACACCATTTCAAATCGTGACATCCCTCCTCTTTTTATAACAAAATTTTCATACTAAAGATGTCTAATTATACATATTCGATTACATACAAAAAATCCCTTTAAACAAAAACGAAGTCCCCCTCTATTGAATAAATCATCATCCTTTCTATATTACCAAACATTCTACCTTTTCAGATTGCTTACATCGTGTTTAGCAATTTTTCTTTTCTACTACAATTAGAGTTACAAAAAATATGTACATGTTGTATGATAAAGTGAAAGTTTTCTTCATTCCCATTACTCGAATGTTTACAGTTAACTCTTCATTATTGTAACTATTTAAAATGAAATGTGTTACGATCCATTCATAGGAGATACATATAATCTAGTAGAAAAATGGTGAAATAAATGTCAATTACATTAATCTTTATAACGGCTTTCACAATCGTCATCCACGCAGTCGAAACTAGCTCTTACAGCATTCGATTAGCTGGTGTGCGTTTAAAAAAGATTGCCGTTGCCTTATCTGTTGTAGGAATGGTCTTACTCATTTCGCGAACATCTAACTTACTACAAGCTTTTTTAATTGGTGGTATTGTTGATCAAGCGAAACTAGATTCTTCTATTGATTTAGAAAAGATTATTCGTCTCGTTCTATTATCGGCTTCAATCGGTACATTGCTTGCCATCATTCTGTACCCAACTTTGACAAAACTATTTGGATACGTCATTCAAAACTTTGAAACTGACGGTTCATTCATTCGAATGATGAAAACAAACAATATACAAAAATTGAAGTATACAAAAAAATATGTACGTTTCCCCAAATTTGAAATGATTCATCGTATGAGAGTTGGTGGCATTCCTAAGCGAATTATGCTTATTAATATGTTTGCAACTGCGATTTATACAGCGGGCGTTCTTTCTGCCTTATATGCTTCCTTTTTAAATCCTGATTATGCCACAAATGCAAGCACTGCCTCTGGACTTGTGAATGGTCTTGCTACAATTTTATTAACTGTACTATTAGATCCGCGTATCGCTCTTTTAACAGAGCGAGCTCTTCAATCTAAAGATGGTGCTGAGGCGATGAGTAAAATGTATGGTTGGCTTATGATTTCTAGACTTCTCGGTACACTATTAGCCCAGCTTTTATTTGTACCTGGTGCGTATTGGATTTTATGGATTATTGAACTTATGCATTAATTGACAAACATATGATTCTCGAAAATAGGAATGAGTTCATGTACTAAAATGCTGTGTAAAGAAAGGGCAATGAAGCATGTACGTAAAAACAGAGCAAGATATTATTCAAATGATAGAACAAGATACTTGGATGATGGACGTATTACATACAGCAAAGTCTTTACGACTACCTGACTGGTGGATTTGCGCAGGATTTGTTCGCTCTAAAATTTGGGATGTTTTTCATGGATATGAAGTTAGAACTCCAACACCAGATGTTGATATTATCTATTTTGATCCATTACATATAAGCACAGCCTTTGAACAAACGTTAGAAGATAAACTTACACAGTTAGATTCTACTATTCCATGGTCAGTGAAAAATCAAGCGCGGATGCATGTAGTCAATAATATGCCGCCTTATTCTTCATCAGTTGATGCTATTTCTAAATTTCCAGAAACAGTAACCGCTCTTGGTGTTACGCTAGATGATAGTAATCATGTCGTTTTAACATCTCCGTGTGGAATAGACGATGTTCTTTCATTACAAGTGAAACCGACAGCTCATTTCCTCGAAACGAAAGAACGTATAGATATGTATAAGGAAAGAATCGTTAAAAAAAACTGGCCAAGCAAATGGCCTAACATTACAATCTTTTATCCAGAAACTTAGCCACAGAAAGGGGTGCTTCTCATTTCATGAAGCACCCTTTCCTATTGTATCTCGCTCTTTATGAGCAATGAAAGCTAATAATCGGTGGGAATGGAGCCACTAACTGATTACAATTACAGTTTCACTTTATTTCAAAAATCGAAGTACAGTTTCAGCGAATTGATCTGCCGCTTCATAATGCGGTGTATGACCGCTCTCTTCAAAAACGATAATTTTACCATCTTGAACATCCCGGTTAAATGCTTGCATTTGCTTCTCACAAGTTACTACATCATGTTTACCTACAATTAATAACATTGGACTCTTTACATCTTTTAATTTTGATAATAAAGACGTATGGCATGCTCCTTCCACTTTCAATCTATCAAAATGGACTTGCGAACGATTAGAAAACTCTTCCCACTCTTCGTCACTATACACACTATAGTCTGTTTCATCCTCAATTGTATTATAAATTTCCATTCTGTTTTCTTCTAATTCACCACTTAACCTTATATAAGCTTCTAGCAGTTCTTCAGAAGTAGCATTACTCGTTGCAAAAGCTATACATTCTTTCGCTTCTTCTTCTTTCCCGTACTTCCCCAGCAAAATCCCTGTTTTTTTTAATAGTGCTCTACTTGTTAGAGCGAAATCAAAAGTAGGCCCTTCAAATATTATTTTGTCAATAGAGTTTGGATACATTGACACATATAATAACGCTAAAAAACCACCGAAAGAATGCCCAATCACAGACCACTGTTTAATTTGTAATATCTTTCTTAACTCTTCACAGTCTTCAATAAAATCACGTAGTCCAAAAGATTCTGCCTCAGTGATTCCTTCTGAACGACATACACCTCGTTGATCTAGCGTAATGAAATAAAAAGAGCCTTTTAAACGTTCTACCTGATGAAAGGAAAAATCGTAACAACTCTCTCCTGGTCCCCCGTGCAAGTATAATACTGATTTATTTTCAGGAGCGCCATGTGTTTCGACATATAGTTTTTTCCCTCTAACGTTTATTAGATTTCCTTTTCTAGTAGGATTATATTTTGTTCTCATCCTCCCCCTCCTTTTTCACTGAATATTTTAACATTTAATGTTAAATAATCCCAATCGCATTCAAGAAGACAATCACAATTGCAATTGGAGCAACAAATCGAAGTAAGAATATCCAACAAATAAATACTGCCTTCCCGTAGCTTCCACCTGCGAAAAATTCAGCTTCGAGTATTTTTTTCTCCATTTTAAATGATACGAAAATACTAATAAACAAAGCTCCAAGTGGCATTAAAATATTACTAGATAAGAAGTCTACTGCATCAAAAATATTTTTCCCAAAGATTGTAATCTCACTCCATACACCAAATGAAAGTGCGGATGGAATTCCTACTAAGAAAATAAAAAATCCGACTGTCCATGATAATTTCTTTCTTCTTTCTTGCTCTCCATTCGCCATTGCTGACACAACTGTTTCTAATAAAGAAAATGCCGATGTTAATGTAGCGAATGTAAATAACGCAAGGAATACTGTTAAAAAGAATCCGCCAAATGGAATTTGACTAAATACAGATGGTAATACGATAAATAGTAATCCTGGCCCTTCTGTCGGTTCCATTCCTAATGAAAATACTGCTGGAAAAATAGCAAGTCCTGCAAATAAGGAGACAAATAAGTTCAATCCAACAATCGTTACTGCTGACTTTGGTAAACTTTCTTTTTTGTTTAGATAAGAACTATACGTAATCATAATAGAGATCCCAATACTAATAGCAAAGAACGACTGACCCATTGCGAATAAAATACTTTCTGAAGTAATTTTTGAGAAATCAGGTTGTAAGAAAAACTTTACGCCTTCCATCGCATGATCAAGTGTTAATGAACGAATAATAAGAGCGACAAATAGAACAAACAATGCTGGTAACATGTATTTACTTGCTTTTTCAATTCCATTTTGTACACCTTTTGATACAACCCATATCGTAATAAACATAAATGCAAAATGACCGATAATAGCCCAAACTGGATTCCCAATTGTTTCTGTAAATAATGCGCCATAATTTTGCCCTGGAGTCATAAGTTGTCCTGTTACTCCTCGGAATAAATAAATGAGTACCCAGCCACCAACAACGCTGTAAAACGAAAGTAAAATAAAACAAGTCCCAACGCCAAGGCGTCCAATCCAGTGCCATCCTGTATTTGGTGCGATACTTTTAAATGCTCCAATTGCTTGTTTTTGTGTACTGCGTCCAATCATAAATTCAGCTATTAATAACGGTAGTCCAATTAATACAGTGAATAATATAAAGATTAAAAAGAATGCTCCTCCCCCGCTTACACCAGCGATATAAGGAAACTTCCATATTGCGCCAAGACCAATTGCTGATCCTGCTGCTGCCATTATAAAACCTAATTTCGAAGTCCATTGCTCCGTCTGTTTCATCTTCTTTTCCTCCAAATAAATTATTTTATATAAATAGATAGATATTATTTACCAATCCAAATAAAACCTCCATTTCTTCCTATATATAATAAAAAATGGCCTAGCATCTCTTTTTTATATAAAGAGACGCTAAGCCATTTACTTAACGCGGTACCACCCTTATTGATTCCATTATGAATCCACCTTAGTAGTAATCGTTTGATTACAAACCTGATATCGAAGGTTAATCGTTAAGATTTACTAAGAATTAGATTCTGTTCTACCTTACTGCTCCTAGGCGAGTTCAGGATGCTATTTGACTATGTCGCACCAACCCATAGCTCTCTGTACAAACACATGACCTTACTACTCCTATTCAACACATTGTAATATTCTAAATATATTTTCTTTTGAAATTACTATGAAGTATATCTGTTATATTTGTGACTGTCAAGTGAGAAATAATTTTTTTGTCGAAAAAAAGGATTTGCTCAAAATATATGGAAAATATTTATAAATTAAAAGTGTCAGGAGAAAACAATTTTATGGCCCTTTTGAAAAATGGATGTTTTTTTGTCATTCGTTCTCTTTTCATTATCATCGGAATTATTGCGATTTGTTGTTTGCCACAATTGTTTTTAGGTAAATCAAAGCAAGCTCCGGCTTTTCAAGGAATGGAACCTCCTCCAGTATTACAATTTAATATGAGCCAATATGTAGACTCCATACTAAACGTTATCTCTTCTTTATTTCACCCTACTACAATCACTTATAAAGTAAGTATTGCTGGCATTCAATCACCTGACCGAGATTTATTTTCATATTTACTTGACTCTTATATTCATACACTAATCATTATGATCTGTGCTTTCCTTGTTGCTATACTCCTTTCTACCATAGAAAATACTATTAAATAATCCTTTAAATTTGATTCAACATTTCCGTAACCTACACGCTTAAAAATAAATAATATAAAAAACAGATTATAGATTTTCACAAAAATTACATATTGTATAGAGTTTTTATTTTTTGCTAGAAAAAAATAAAAACTTAATTGCAGATGCGACGATTAGTACAACAATAAAACTTATAAAGCTCCTTATAACAAATGACATAGATAAAATATCTTTATGATCGAGTAAAAAATAGATAACTTGTTCCGTTACTGCAACAGTTAAACACACCAATACAAATACATACATCTTGTTTTTCATAGTGTACAACTCCTATCAGCCCCATGCCCAGCTCTTTTTTCTACTGCTAAATCTAATGTTTTTGGGGTTCAGCCGCATCGCCATCAATCTAAGAAATACAAATACCCCCAAAACAAGAAAATTGACAACTTCATGTGAAATTGTACATTTTTTTGCCTTCGGCGTTATAAGATTCTTAAGTTGATGGATGTGTATGGTGACCCCTATTACTCCTTTTCATTTTTTTACATGTAAAATTATAATTTGTAAAGAAGATAACCCAATATAAATTCCATTTAAAAAAACATTCAGATTTATCGATTTATTTATATCAAAAATATTATACAATATAAACTATCCGTAGTATGAGAGGCTACTTTGGTGTGAAAATTACCAATTTCAAAAGTTTATCTCCATATTTTCATTCTCAAAGTACATTTATTTAAATCTCTTTTGTACTTCATGACATAGTTGCTCCTTTTCCCCCTAGTAGGGAGGATAGGTTCGAAGTACTATTTTCGTTTTTTCATTACCACATAAGCGCCGAATAGAAATAGCAACAAGTTTTTTTGCTATACCTCAAATAATCACCCCTATGTTTTTTATTGGAAGAATGTCTTCAAATAAATAATAACTGAAAATACTAAAAAATCAAACGAAAATATATTGACAAATATGTGAAATATCCGAAACCTATGTAAGAATAACTGATAAAATACATGCCCCTCAGCTTAAGAGATTTTAATACTCTTAAGTACTAAAAAACGTTATCCTTTCTAAGCTGGCGGAATATCAGCATCTCTATTACCCGTACCAACAACCTTCTCCCCAGCACTTTTCATATACTGATAAGCATCTTTCAAAGAATGTTGGCCCATCTCTCGGCCCATTCCTACTCCTGCCATTTCATATGCTTTTCCCACATCTGGAATCCATTTGTACTCCATTATTGTTTTTATTGCATGCTGGAATTTTTGATTTCCTTATAAGAAGGTTGTTTTTACGGTTGTGGCACCTTTGTTCCATAAGCTTCCGATTTTGTTGGCAAAGCCTTTTCTTTTGCTGTGGAGGCTACAAAGTTTACGCCTTCTTTTACTTTGCTGGTGACTGTTTTTATACCATCTACAGCTGCTTTTCAGGTAACAAGGTCTCTTCCCGTGATTGCTCTAATCCCAAAGGATTTGGGGCTTTTTGGAATCTATTTTTCACTTTTCATAGTTCCTATTTGCTGAAATAGAATATAAACTTATCATTTATTATACGATTTTCGCTTCTATACTAAAACGAAAAAGCACTTATTGCCTTCGGTAGACAATCAAGTGCTTTAAGTTCATATGTTTTTAAGTAGCATTAAATTTGTAAGTTTTATAGTAATAGTTTGACACCTTATATCATGTCAAGTATTATGTTAAAACTTACGACGTTATTAGTTTCATATCGCGAGCGTATTCTTACTAGTTAAGGCACTCTAATTTTAAAATCAGTAAAATAGACTATTTATTTTGCTCTAAAAACACCTCTAAAACTCTCTTAACGGGCAAACTCGCATTTTTCAGTAGATTCTCTGCTTTATCTACTATTTGCTTGTTGGAAGCGATTATTCTTTTATACTCTTCATTGTTAAATGAACGTAAAGAATCTATTACGTATTCAACCACCTCATCATTTTCATTGAGTAAATCTAATAATAATCTTAAGCCATTCATCCCTAAGTCATCATCAATACAGTAAGCTAATCTAATTTTATATTTACCATCTTTATCCTTTATATTTTGAAATAACTTTTCCCAATCATTATCAGTAAAGTCGTTTAATAACTCTTGTACATACATAAATTCATCATCATAAAAATAGTTATCTGAACTATTTTTAGATAAAACTGCATCTACTTTTTCATACATTTTTGTTCCTCCTTCATTTGGTAAATTCACCTGGTAAAGGTGCATTAGTCTTTCCTGTCGAATATCCACTAACCTTAAAACTGTAAATGGCTTAGACTTTGGTGGACTAGTTATTTATGGTGTTGCTCCTTCTTTGCTAGAAATAAAAAGAAAAGAAGAAATTTGTGGATTTATAGAAACGAATGAAATTTGGTATGAAAATGAATTTCAAAAGGAATATCTTTTCTTTGGCGATTCAAGTATTGCGTGGTTTTGTAAAAACTTATCTGATGGTACTTATCTAGAACTTGATAAACCATCTGGCACGGTAATGAACACGTATAATGATTTTAATACAATGCTGGAGAAATCATTAAAGACAGCTCTTCTTTAATTTAGACTATAGAATAAAGGTAAAAGAAAACCGCCTGTAATAGGAGGTCTTTTTGGTACTATATGTAACATAATTTACATTTTTTGGTTTCGGTTGTTAATCTTTTGTGTTCATTTAACCAAATATCTATTAGATTTCGTAATGTAATAGTTTCTATTTCAAGAGGATCTTCAATTTCATCCTCATCATACTTGTTGAATATGACGGTTTTATCTTTTCGAACATCTGCTCCAAAAATGTTCGCACTTATCTTTTCATAATCACTTGTTTCGTTTAAAACTTTCTCTATAACTTCTGCTATCCAATCGCCAAATTCAGATACCTCTACATTTAAAAAGGCTTCTAAAATATCGAGTTCCTTTGGTAATCTAATAACTAAACTACCTGTACTAAGTATTTCAAATTTGTAATCCATATTATTTTCTCCTTCAATAAGTAAGCTATCCACCTTTTCTTGAAAATACAGAAATAATTTTACCATTGCTGTCTTCCATAATTACTTGAGATGGAGAGGGGAGTTTTTTGTATTAGACGAAGCACATGTGGTCAATTTGATTACATAAATTTTTATGTATTGATTCTAACGCATGTTTTGTGCTATATGCCCGTTTTGCGACTTCTTCTAGCATTTCAGGTGTAACCTTAATCTGAACCATGTATTTCCTCCTGTTTATTTGCTTGTTAGTAACTCTTCTACTGCTTTATCCATCCGTTCTACTAATTTTACTACGTCTTTATCTCTTCTAAACTCTATTACAATACCTTTTGAGAAGTTTACCTTTATTACCCCTACTACTGGGTAGGGGATAGAGTGGTCTGTAAAATCAACTTCTTCTAAGTTCATGATATATCCGTACTTGTCAATTTGTGTGTCTATGAACTCTTTTTCGTCTACACTCAATTTCACCAGACTAGAGGTAAGAGGGTATAAGTAAAGACCTGCTACCTTTAGTCTCTTGAAATAGATAATCATAGTCTTTGGAACATTGTTTAAGTTCTCTTTTAATAAGATTCTTGTACCTTTTTCTACCTTTTCTGTTCTCCAAAACTTAGTTTCCATCTATTATACCCCTCTGTTTGTTTATTGATTAAGGAATCTATCTAACGATTTGTCCATTTTCTTTATTAAGTATTCTTTGTCTCTCTCGTTACTAAATTTGAAAGTAATACCTTCTATAAAGTTTACCTTCAATGCCCCTACACTCGGATAAGGAATAGCAAAGTTATCAGGGTCTACGAGGTCCATTTCTGATACATCCTTACAATACTTAGATGTTACTCGTACATACTCTGCATAGGATAGTCCAAATGATACCTGTATAGATGTGAAGGGTACAAAGAACATTCCTAATGACATACGTTCCAATAAAAGAAATATAGGGTTTGGGATTTTATTGTGTAGTTTAATGTCTCTTAGGCTTATCTTTGTTCCTAAGTCTGTTTCTTCTAGTTTAAAATGCTTTGACTTTACTTCCGTTATCATTTGAATACCCCCTTTACGCCAACCACAGTCGGTCAATACGACCTACTGGAATGTATTCTTCTCTATCTAAGTTTACATTAACTAGTTTTAATACTTTCTTATGAGATAGTGCTACTTCACTCTCTAATGAACCATCTCCAAAATAGCGTTTCTCTGATAAGTCTACATCGTTAAACTCAAATACTACTATTGTTTTGCCTTTTTCTTCTTTCTTTGTTGTTGCTAATGATACGTTTCTATTATCCATAACCCCTGTCCTCTCTTATTTGAACGTTACAGTATATGTTAGCATTCATACTAGTTGTCTCGAAATAGCACATAATAGTTGTTGCATTTAATTTATGCTCTAATGATTCTTTGGTTTTGAGCCTTCTTCCCTTCTCTTTATATAAAAAAGTGAGAATTCTTTTTAACTCATTTTTAGAGTATTTATGGTTTGTTCTTACACAAGTTCGTAAATCAGCAAGTTTTCTCAAATTGTTTAATCCATTAAACCTTAGTGAGAAAACATTGACATTATATATATCATCACTTTGTTCTAAATCTTTTCCACTAGCTACTTTACCTATCTTTTCGCAAAAATCAATGTACATTTGTAAAAGGGGCCCCCATGCCCATCAACTTAATATTTTATTGCTCCCCCAAAACGATAAAGCTAGCTTCTTATTTAAAAAAAGATAAGAAGCTAGCTTTTTTGTCTACTACGGTAATGATTGGTTATGTAAACTTCACATGAATATGATATACGTCATTTAATTGTGGTAAAATTCCCCGTAAAAACGCTGACTCGTCGCTCCTTGCCATTGCATTTGAATACTAAACATCGATTGATTGAGATTTTGTTGTATACTCTGGCTGTGCGTTTGCATCTCTGATATGTTTTTGGCAATTTGTTCGAGTTGTTCAGGTTTGACTTTAATCTCCAAACCTTCTCCCACCTTCCTCTATTTTATACCCCCAAAAAATAAAACTGCATCAATTTTACTTATTCTTTTTTAGAGAAAATATCAAATGTTGAAATATACAAAAAACCCTTCTACAAAAACGAAGGGTTCTTATGTGTTATGGAATAAGACGTGTACAATCTCTCGGAAAAGCACTTGCTTCTCGAACATTCGATAATTCTAAAAGCTTATATACAACTCGCTCTAATCCAATTCCAAATCCACCATGTGGTGGACAGCCGTAGCAAAATGTATCCAAATATGATTGAAATTTCTCTGGATGCAATCCTTTTTCTTTAAAGGAAGCAAGCAACATTTCATAGTTATGAATTCGCTGTGCACCTGATGTGATTTCTAGTCCTTTGTACAATAAGTCGAAAGAATCAGTAATAGCAGGATTCTCTTTATTCGGCATCGTATACATCGGTCTCGCTTCTTTCGGATACTGTGTGATGAAGACGAAATCGCTATTGTACGTTTCTTTCACATATTTTCCTAGTAACTTTTCACCTTCTGTATCTAAATCCCCTACTGGTGATTCTTTTCGATACTTCGTTTTCAAAATACGCTGTGCTTCTACCAGCTTAATTTTTGGAATTTCTGTAATAACCGGCACTGTAACTTGTAAAAGTTGTAGTTCTTTTGCACACTTCTCTCCTACTTGTTGAAACATATAACGTAAAACATCTGTTTCTAATAGCATTACTTCATGAAAATCAGTAATAAAACCGAGCTCTACGTCTAACGATATATATTCATTTAAATGACGCGAAGAATTATGATGTTCAGCCCGGTAAACAGGAGCAACTTCAAAAACACGTTCTAGTCCTCCAGCTACCATCATTTGTTTATAAAACTGAGGTGATTGGGCTAAATATGCTTCTTTCTGAAAGTATGGGAGTTTAAAAACATTCGCTCCCCCTTCTGCTCCTTGCGATACGATTTTCGGTGTAAATATACGTGTGAAATCGTTCTCTATAAGGAAATCACTAAATGCCTGAACGAGCGCAGATTGCACTGTGAAAATTGCTTGTATTCGCTCATGTCTTAATGATAAAACCCGCTCATTTAATAGTTGATCTAAGCCAACTTGTAATTTTTTTTTGTTCACTTCAAACGGAAGTGGCTCCGAAGTATTTAATACCTTCACTTCATGTGCAAGCAATTCAACACCTAACTCTGTTTTCGTTGTTTCCACTATTTCACCAACAATTTGAACAACACTTTCCACATCTACTTTATATCCAGCTAAGTCTTTTTCTAATACACACTGAATGACACCTGTTCGATCACGTAATAATAAAAAACTAACATTCCCTAAATGACGAATTTTTTTCACCCAGCCTTGCAATAAAACAACCTTTCCATTACCCGCCGTACATTCACGAATGAGCGACCGCTTCATGATTTGATCCATTCCATTTCCCTCCAATAGTTTTATATTTGTTTACATTATTGTTGTCATCGTCATCATCCACGATCACTCACCTCCTTTCAAAGAATACAAAAATCCGCCCCTATAAATAGGGACGGATTTTTCCGCGGTACCACCCAAATTGTCATAATGACCATCTTAGTCCTGATAACGGTAGGTACCGTTTGTTTTTACTAATCAACACGTTCAAAACAACGCTCACAGGTGTCTTTCGATCATGCGGTATCGCAATCTTTCCAGCAGCCGATTGCTCTCTATAGACCCTTGCATCATGTACTTTTCCTGTTCATCGCTTTTTATATTTACAGAGTATTCTATCTCTTCTTTTTATAAAATGCAAGTCATTTTTTCAATATCTTCTGATTTTTTTATTATATCCAGCTTTGTACAATTTCTTCTAAAGCCATCCCACGCGAACCTTTTAACAATACAATATCATTTTTAGAATCAATACATACACCCTTTATAGAAAGATTATAAAACGCCGTATCTAGACCTTCTCCTCCTATACTTTCCTCAAGCTCTCGTAATTTCTTCTGTATCATAATTCCCCCTCCTCTCATTACCATTTAATTACATAAAACTATATTTTTCCACACATATTATTAGTAAATTTCTTTTGGAGGTCTTCACATGAAAAAAACGATAAGCTTCTTCCTTTTACTATTATGCATACTAGTAGTGAATCAAGTATATGCTTATTCGCCAAAGTCTTTACCTGCCTCACAAAAATCTAAACAATGGCAAGTAAATATTGATGAAGTGAAAAAAGCAAATAAAAATATGCTTCAGCCTAAGAAAGATGTTTTTCAAACATATCATTTCTCTGTAAAGAATATTGGCAAGAATGAAGTATATAACGTACAAGCTGAAGTGTTTCGCAACGAACCAAATACGAAAACAAAATATGAACTTTTTTCTACAAAAGAAGGCCGATTAGCAAGTGGAAAAACAGGATTAGAACACGGTAATTTCCCTGTTTCCGTTAAAGCAGATGAAATTGATGTCATGATTACGTGGCAAGAACACCCTTTCCGTGCAATGCGAAATGGGCAAAAAATAGAAGGAAGAAAGTTTAAAGAGCATTTTGTTTTTAAAGATACGAATAAATAACCTACTCTCGAAAAATATCTTATTTCACCTAAAAAAGAGCCGTGATGAATATAACATCACGGCTTTTTTATTTAGTTTGTACTAATTCCTCTCGCCAACCAAATCCGGTCGATCTCAGCAGCGTGTTGACCACCATATAAAAGAGCATCCGCTTGTTTAATTGCTTTCGCTCCATCACGGAATTTAGCGTTTGGAGTTAATGACCAATGTGATTGTAAAATAATTTTTGTCGCTACATCACGTCCGAAAGCTTGAGCCATTTCATATTCACCTTGAGCCCAAATTTCCCCATCATCATGCACTTCATTTGTAATGTCTTTCGGATAAACTTTATTATTATCTAGTCTGCGTAAGCATGTTGGATTTGAACTAGAATAAGCAGTAGCATCCCATTCGCCGACACATGCTTTTCCATATCCCGTTGTTGATACAGCATCTTCATAAGTTGCACCTAAGAAATCTCCAAACCCTTCTCCCATCGCTCCGCCTTCTGCCGAGCTTCCGAATCCTGGAACTTGATTATCTTGAATGGAATGCCCATATTCATGTGCGATAATACCCGCATCCTCAGCATCATCTACTCCACCAGTACCAAATGTTAATGCTTTCGTAGATGGAGAATAGAAAGAGTTATCATCAGTCGTACCATTTACATTCACTTTTATTGAGCGATTATTAATATTTTTAAAGCCTAAACCTTGAATATAACGTTGTAATGTATCGATATGATAATAGGACATAACATCCTCAAAACTATCATTTGCGCGTGTATAGTTAAATTGAAGAGCTTGAGATTTCGTATTTGCTTTTGAAGAAATCGTGACATATTCACCAATTAAAAAGCCCATACCATCTAACCCTTTTAACGTAACTGTTTTTAGCTGATTGTTTAATGCTGTTGAATCAGCATCATTATTATCTTTTAATCCAGCTGTACTACCACTTGATACTACTGGATTCGGTAAAAACACTTTGCCTGTCCCTTCAGCTTTACGGTTTATATCAACTTTCTTAATTAATTTTCCACTCTCAGCATCAACGAATGTTTCCCATGCACCAAATGGTTTATTTGAATGGACAACAACTTTATATACCGGGATTGCAATTCCCTCTTCCACGATATACCCGAATTCTTTCATTGTTGGAGCCCATAAATTTTGTTCACTTTCTCCGCCAACATACGCCATCGATTTTTGCTCGGCATCTTTTTCACTAATTTTTTGCTTTATTTCTTTCACTGTTTGAACAGGCTGATAATCTGAAACTGCAAGTACTCCTTGGCCTGCCCCATTAAGAGTCACTGTTATTTGTTTTGAAAATACAGGTGCACCATTGACTACTTGTTGAAACCTAACATATGAAGCTACTTGTGTGTCTGTTGTTGAAACATATTGTAAGTCTGATAGATCTGTCTTTAATCCATACTGATCTGCATTTGCTTTTAAGTATTCAGTTGCTTTCTTCTGAGGTGAATACCCTTCTAATTTTACTTGCTGCTTTTCCTCTAATGCCGAAACAGTAGAAATCGTTCCTAGCACAAATGGAATTGTCATTGCCACTGCCATCACTTTTTTGTTAAACAATCGAACCACTCCCCTAATAAAAATTGAATCTACGAGTAATTCTATACAGTCCGTTATATTACCTTTTCATTTTCATCCCAATTCGTATAAGTAAGATTTTCTCAATATTTTAGTATGAAATCAGCTCAATACTTTCGAAAGTTTTTTCTGTATATAAAAAAGCTATTTTGAATTTCCTATATACAGTAACTTCTAAAAAAAAAACGATAACGAAAGCTTTAAGCTTTCGTTATCGTTTCAATAATTTTCGTATATTTTACATCGCCTAGACCATACTGGGGGAATCGTTGGAATGCAGCATTCCAACTTCCTTTCCTTTAACTAGCTGGGCTCAATTTGATTCGAACCTTTGTTTCACCTAAGAAAAGCTCATCTTCGTCTTTCGTTAAGTCAGCAAATTTAAATTGTTTTACCAGTAAGTTTTCTTCTAAGAGCTCTTTATGTTTTGTTAATGTGTTCTGTAATTCATCCTCTGTATCAAGAATAACATCAACGCGCAAGTTAACTGGTAAATTCAATTGTTTCCGATATTCTTGCATCGCGCGAATGAATTCACGAGCTACGCCCTCTTGTAATAATTCCTCAGTCACATTCGTATCTAACATAACTGTATATTGTCCATTTGTCGTATTAGAAAATCCTGTTTTTGCTACTTTTTCTACTACTACATCTTCAACTGTTACAACAATTTCTTCTCCTGATGCGAGTTGATATACTGCTTTTTCAGTTGAAACAAAATGTTGTACTTCTTCTTGCGATAATTGTTTTAGCCACCCGTTTACCGCATTCACATTCTTTCCGAATTTCGGTCCTGCTGTTTTAAAATTCAACTTCAATTGGTATGATGTATATTTCGTTTCATCTAATTCGACATGGAATGCTTTAACATTTAGCTCATCCTTAACGATATCACGATAAGATTCCCAGTCTATATTCTTCTCCTGATGCTGTAGTAATACGAGTTCTGCCAGTGGCTGTTTTACTTTTAATGAATGCTGATTTCGATTGCTTCGTCCAAGTTCAACAACTTGTAAAACAGCATCCATTTCTTCTTCTAGTTTTTCATGAATAAACGCCTCATCCACAACTGGATAGTCTGTTAAATGAACACTACTACCTTCTAAATTAAGATGTATATCCTCTGCCACAAACGGAGTAAATGGAGCAATCAATTTGCTAATTGTAACGAGTACTTCATGAAGTGTTTCATACGCAGCTGCCTTTTCAGGATTCATACCAGATTCCCAAAAACGATTACGTGAACGTCTTACATACCAGTTACTCACTTCATCTACAAGTGCGGCAATTTCTCGAGCAGCATTCGTAAATTGATAATCCTCGAGTGCAGTTCTTACTTTTTTTGTTGTACTATGCAGGCGTGATAACACCCACTCATCTAATTTCGTATACTTTACTTCATACGTCTCTTTCGGATTATAGTTATCTAAATTCGCATATAAAACGTAGAAACTATACACATTGACTAATGTATCTACAAGCTTTGATTTCGCCTCTTGTACCGTTCTTTCAGAAAAGCGCTTCGCGTTCCATGGAGCACTATCCACGAGAAGAGCCCATCGCAGTGCATCTGCACCGAACTTCTTCACTAAATCTACTGGATCTAGCGCGTTCCCTTTACTTTTCGACATTTTCTGTCCTTCTTCATCTAGTACATGCCCAAGTGATAATACTCGTTTATATGGTACTTTTCCTGTGTATAAAGCTGATACTGCTAATAAACTATAAAACCAGCCGCGCGTTTGGTCTATTCCTTCCGCAATTACATCTGCTGGAAATTGTTCTTCAAAAAGCTCCTTATTTTCAAACGGATAATGATATTGTGCAAACGGCATCGAACCACTATCAAACCAAACATCGATTACTTCTGGTGTACGACTCATTGAGCTGCCACATTTTTCACAACACACCTTTAGTTCATCTACATATGGTTTATGCAGTTCTAAGTCTTCAGCTGTCTCTCCTACGCTATGCTTTCTTAATTCAGCAATGCTCTTTGGTGCAAATTGATGGTCACAACTTTCGCATTCCCATACGTTTAAAGGTGTTCCCCAATACCGGTTCCGACTAATATTCCAGTCCACCATATTTTCTAAAAACTTCCCAAATCGTCCATGTTTCATATGATCCGGATACCATGTGACAGTATCGTTATTCTTTAGGAATGTTTCCTTAATTGCAGTCGTCCGAATCAACCAACTTTCTCCTGCATAATACAGTAGTGGTGAATCACAACGCCAACAATGCGGGTAGCTATGCTCATATTTTTCTTTATGATACAGCAATCCTTCCTTAGCTAAATAACGGACGATATCAACGTCACAGTCTTTTACAAATTTCCCTTGTAAAAATGGAACTGCTTCTGTATATTCACCTTTCTCATTTACGACATGGAGGAATGACAAACCTTGATTCTGGACAACTCTATAGTCATCTTCTCCATATGCCGGAGCGATATGAACAAGCCCGGTTCCACTATCTGCTGTAACGAAATCTGCCGCAATAACACGATAACCATTCGTAACTTCTTTCATAGGAAATGGTGCGGTATATGCTGTGCCTAACAATTCTTCTCCTTTATGAACAGACACTACTTCATAATCTTGTTTTAGTACTTCTTGTACACGATCTTTCGCAACAATGTATACGGAACCATCTTGGTGTGCTTTTACATACTCCATATTCGGATGTACAGCAAGTGCTACATTCGCTGGAAGAGTCCATGGTGTTGTCGTCCAGCCAAGAAAATATTCATTCTCACTATCTATTACTTTGAACTTAACTGTCGCACTTAAATCTTTTACCGTTTTATACCCTTGAGCTACCTCATGTGAACTAAGCGAAGTTTGACAACTCGGGCAATACGGTGACACTCTATGACCTTTATATAACAAACCTTTTTCATGAATTGTCCCTAAAATATGCCATACACTTTCAATGTATGAGTTCTCTAAAGTAACGTACGGATCATCCATATCAACCCAATAGCCGATACTCTCTGTAAATTCACGCCACTGCTTCTCATATGTGAATACACTTTCTTTACATTTTTGAATAAACGGTTCAATTCCGTACTCTTCAATTTCATGTTTACCAGAAATGCCAAGTTGCTTTTCGACTCCTAATTCAACCGGTAATCCATGTGTATCCCAACCCGCTTTTCTTAGTACTTTATATCCAGCCATGGTTTTATATCTCGCTACTAAATCTTTAATCGTTCGTCCAAGTGCATGACCAACGTGTGGTAATCCATTTGCTGTTGGTGGTCCTTCATAAAACACAAAAGACTGTGCGCCTTCTCGATTCCGAATTGATTGCTCGAAGATATTTTGTTCGTTCCACTGCTTGCGAATCCGTGTTTCTCTCCCGACAGCTGATTCTTTTACATCTACCTTTTCCATATACAATCACTCCTTTAAAATATTTAAAAAGCACACAAAAAACCCGTCCCTATGAAATAGGGACGGGTTTACCCGCGTTACCACCCTAATTCTATTCGCTTTAAGCCAATAGCACTTAGCAACGTACTAACATACGCGTTCTTTGTAACGGTAGACATCCGTCCGAGCTTACTCTATTCAGCCACGGCTCCTCGGAGATGATTTTCAAATAACGTCTGCACGCCGGCTTTCAGCAATATACCGGCTCTCTGGAGAACAGCTCATTATTTTACTCTTTCTCGTCTTCAGATTTGTATACTTTATTAAAAGTTATTTTATGCCATTTAACAATTAATTGTCAACCAATTCAAAAATATGTTTTTATTTCTTTCCTTATTTCTCGATATATATACCATATATCATTTCCATTATTTTATCATTACCCACACTGCCGCTAAATCTTCATCTTCTTCCGCAATATTCGCAAAAAATCCAGTTTCATCTTCACGAAGTACAATTTCAAGTTCCTCTTTTGCTTCTTCATTTTGGCTTAATGCCGCTAAATAACAAGCACGGTTATATCGAGCTAGCAAGTCTGTAGCATCGAATGACAATATTTCATTTGTTATTATTTCTGCCTTTTTCGTTCGCCCAATCTGATGATAAGAAGCGGCTAAAGAAAGACGAAGTGCAGTTTCATTCGGATGATGTAAAGACGCGTCTTCTAGTAATTGAATTGCCTCTTCGAACTTACTTTGACTTTGGTATATTTTTGCTAAAGTTAGAAATCCTCTACTTACAAACGGTGTTTTTTCAACTAATTGTAAGCAAATTTTTTCTGCTTCTTGTTCTTCTCCAATCATAAATAATACATTTGCTTGTAAAAGGAGCGTGTCATAATCATCCGGTTGCTCTCTAACCATTTGCTTCGTCAATTCAAATGCATCTCGTAACATTTCTTCTTCTTCGCACTCAATGAAAAGATTTACCAGTTGCTTCGCTACGTCATAATTCCACTTGTTTTCTAACGATGTTTGTAATACTTCTATCGCCTCTTTATTCATTGTTGCATTCTCATAAAATATCGCCAATCGCTGAGCTGCCATACTATTTTCGGCATTTAATTTTAAAGAGAGTTCAAATAAGTCAATAATAATCGTAACCATTGAAATTTCTTTCGCACGATTTTTCATACGATAAAACGCTCTTGTAAAAATAGATCCTTTCGGCTGCTCATTTTGCTGTCGCTCCCCTAACATTTCTGCAACTGCAGATGCCGCATACATAAATGCTGTACTTCGTTCTACCTTCTTCACTTTCAACGTATGAAGAGCGTCTCGTATTTTAGATAATTTTTTATGTTGATCCATCGCTTTTACGTATACATCAAATATACGTTCACTTTCCAAATCTTTCTGCATTACTTTCAATGCAACACCAATGGCTTCTGCATTGTGTTTTTTAACAAGTACTTTCGCATAATGATATAGTACTTCCACATGTTCTTCATCTATTTTCATCGCATATTCGATATATTCTTTTTCTTTATCTACTTCATTCATCGCACCATATACGTATGCAATCGCATCTAAACGCCATATTTCAGGTACTTCTCCCGTTAATTTTTCTAATTCAACTAGCAATTCTTCTTGGAGATTCATTTCTACTGAAAGCTGCACCAAATATTCCATATTTATATGTAATGGCTCTTCTTTCATCGCCTGGACCATATGACTTTGTTCTTTCAAACGATTCTCTTCTTTTTCGTATATTTCTGCAAGTTGCAAATGTACACCAATGAAATTCTCATCCATTTCTAAACATGCTTCATATGCATGCTTCGCTTCTTGAAATTGCCCTAATGCCATGAATGTTTCACCGATACGGAAATATGGCAATGCATCCTGTTTTTTCTTAAGTGCATCATTATATCGTTTTATCGCCTGATCATGCTGTCCAATAGATTCATATAAAATACCAGCGTAACAACCGTATTCAATCACTTCCGTTTTCTCTTTTTCTAACGTTCTTAAAAACGCAATGCCTCGTTGTACAAAAGCGGTGTCTTTTATCCGATTTACATACTCATCTAACACGCTCGCTATATTAGAGTATACGCTTCGTATACCGTGCTCTAATTTAGAAAGTGCAAGTTTTAGCTCATTTTCATTCCCGCCTAACGCAATTTCAGCATCCCATAGCACCATGCCAGCATTCATAAGGAAATCTTGATTGTCTTCAAATTGCTGTTCGATACTAACAATATAGTTTTTAGCATCCTCATGTTGTTCCTTTGCCATATAAACTTGAATTAAACCAAAATGAGAATATACATCTTCATTATTTTCTTCTAAAGAACGCTTATATATAGCTTCAGCTTCTTCAAGTTCGTCATTTTGAAAATGCAAATCTCCTAATCGAACATATAAAGGTGCCCGATCTTCACAATTTTGAATGCCTTGTAATAAAATTTCTTTCATACCATTTTCATCATCTAAATCTGATTCATATATTTCTGAGAGCTTTGTATATAAATATGGTGCGGTTTTATCTAATTGAATCGCTACTTTAAGACCTTTTATCGCTAAATATGTTTTTCCTAAATGATGTGCGCACCTTGCTCGTTCATACCATATGTGTGCTTCATATTTATATTCTTTCAATAAGTCATTAAAGATGTGATACGCTTCTTCAAAACGTTCTAAATCCATTAAAATCAAACCGTGATTTACAAGCGTAAATCTTTCTGGATGACGCTCTACAGCGGTTTTAGAATATTCTATTCCTTGTTCTGATTGATCCATATACATGTACGATAACGCTAAGAAGCTCCACACAACCGGCTGATCAGTATCCAATTGCAAAGATGAACGAAAACTAGAAATCGCCTCTATATAGTCCTCTTGCTCAAAAGAATAACGTCCCCTTATAAAATGATACAATGCTTGATTATTTTTCTTCTCAACCCTTTGCAACATGTGCTCTGCTTTCTCCATATCTTGAAGACGGATAAAGCACTGCGCACTATGTAATTTTACAAAATCAGAATCCGGAAACATTTTTGTTAGCTTTTCTGTGCAGAATAGAATAAACTCTTTATTCACTTCAACATCTAAATGTTTAATTGTATATAACCAAGTGTAGGGATTTTCACTTGTCTCTTGTAAAAATACTACGAGTTTTTCAATTCCCTCTTTATCTTGCTCCCCTAAATGATCCGTAAGAGAAAAGAGCGTTTTAAAATACGTATTCTCTTCTTCTACTAAAAATGAAAGTTGCTCCTTTTTATCTTGCGGTACGAACACGATAGATAATCCATCCGTATAACAATATCTTTCCTGCAACTTCTCATACTCAACGAAAAGCGGTTCCAAAAAGTTAGGATCTTGAATAATGAACGCTTGTAACCCATCATCATAACCAGAAAGAACTTGCACATGAGATGCATGTTCAATATCAATACTCAATAAAACTGGAATACCTTGATCCAGTAATGTTTTATAATTCTCCTCATTTCCTTTAAAATAACGATACTCATAACCTAACTCTTCTAAATACGTAACAGTATCTGAAAACTTGGAGCCTGTCACATCAAATATATAATTGGCCACTTCATCTTGCGTACGTTTGTCTCCCCATAATCCTAGCATCATCTCTAAACTTGCTGGGACGCAATAATTATCTTTTTGCACAATCGGAATGAGCGGTACATGTACCTTCTTTCCATCCCGTTTTTTTTCTATATTATGATATAAGGAATCCTTCAAACTTACTTCTGATTTTAATAAAGCTTGTAATTCTTGAACTTTACTCATTTTATATAATGCTTCTGCACGTAAATGTGTAAAATATGCCTTATAAGAATGATAAGGCAGTATGCTATTGATCTTATCTATTACAGCGAGCATTTTTTCATAGCACTGTAAATCTAATAAATGCTTCACCTTTTCAAAATAAAAATAAGGTACTTGTGGAAATTTTTCTATCGCATCATTAATGAGTTGTAATGCCCGTTTTTGTTCTCCTCTATATGCATATAGCTGTGACAATAAATAAATAGATAACTCTTCACTTTCTTCCTGTTTCAGTCCAGCTATAAGCTCTTGTTCTGCTTTCTCCCATTCTCCTGTCTGTATATAAAAGTATCCCCATTTATCAAAAATCGGGCGCGTACTATAATCCTCGGCTTTTTTCATATGTTCAAATGCTTCTTCATTTCGTTTCATCTCTAAAAGACATCTTACTAACGTAAAATGTGCTTTTGCTAAAACATCAGCATCTATTTCTTTTTCACTTATTTCTTCCAATGAACCTTTTAATAACTGTTCCGCATCAAGTATTTTCCGGTCATCTATTAACTCATCACAATATAAAGAGAGCGTTCTCACATTTGGGAATCTCTTATAAGAATAGCGAATTAAAAAAGCGCTATATTGATGCATAAGCCCCTCATCTGTCAAACGAATTATCGTATCAAATTCCTCATGTGATGAAACGCTAGAAAGCCAATCCTTCACATAAGATAATCTATTCTTTTCTTTTATATGTGCAATTTCACTATTTATATTCTGCAATCCATCTACGAATCTCTTTTCTTTTAAACAAGTTTCTAATCGCCTAAATTCTATCATGCATTCACCTCAAATAATTATTTACACTATGCACCTGTAAGCAGTATTCTTATCTGCTTGCTTAGATTTTACACATCATATAATATGTATTCAACAAAAATCTTATATAATTAGCGATAATAGTTAATATTATTCAAATTACTGCCTATATATAATTAAAACAGTCATTTTTATACTTATTTTGTTTAATTTAGTGAAATATCATATATGTTCAAAAACAACCCTTTCAAGATATTTAAAAGGGTTGTTTTTGTTTTCACTTAAAATTTTTATTAGTACTTTCAATGTCTATATCTACCGAAACTCCATAATGATTACTTGGAAATATGGCTGCTTCATTAACTGGAGAATCTTCAAACACCGCTACATTATCTACAAATGAAAAATCCATCCTCCTATTTTTCTTTATTAAAATCCAATCATACTCTTCCAATTCTAACGCCTCCTTTTATATACAAAACTAAAGTTCTCCATATAATAGATACATTCCTACACTTTTCAAAAAATTCTAGGACAGTTAAGCACAAATTAAAAACCACTAAATAATACATGTTCTTTATATCTCCCCCGCCTTTTCGATAAACTAATTCTGGAAAAAATAAAATTAAAGATTTCAATCATAAAGATAAACCTTGTGTGCATGTTAGTGGTTCGATAAGATAATAATTGTATATTATTCATAATAACCCCAATTAATAAGATTATTATATAAGGTTAAAGAAAGGAGAGAAGTCATGATAGTAATTGATTCCAATCCGAAACAACAACCTTATTCCGATTTATTAGATTTAGCTTTTGACATTTGTGATGAATTCCATTTCGTTTTAAGAAATGATATGGGACCGTTAGACTCTTTTGGTCCTATTTTAAAGAAACTAGAAGGTTCATTTAAAGAAATGAACGGGCAATCCGAGTAGGCCAGTACTATTTTAGGTGGTAATCAAACAGCAAAAGTGTATTTCTATTATGCTGATGACAATGCTAAAAATGTCCTGAAAGAATTATCTAATTCTTTATATGAATGGGTATTTCCTGATTTACCAGAAGATTTATCGTTTTTTAAATCCGGAAAAGAATGGTTAATAACGTGTTCTCACGAAAAGGAAAGTTTTATTAAAACAGAAGATAAAAAAGAAATCGAGAGAGTATTAAATATACCGGGATTAAAAGTACATGTAGGAGAATTTTAAAATAAAAAAGATTTGCGTATCTTTAACGATATACAAATCTTTTTTACTTACTAGAGAAATATAGAAAAGTAGAAGTTTAATCATTACAATCACAATCTGAACAATCGGCACAATCTAAAGCACCACAATCCGAATTTCTCTTTTTTTTATTTCTCTTAAGATAAAAATATAGCAATCCAATAAATAGTGCGCAAATAACAAAAGCTATTATTGCTTCTATATATTTTTCATGAATGATAAAACCAATTCCACTTCCACCAGAAATGAGAATTAGAATTGAGTAAATCCAGAACATGTAAATACCTCCGTCGATGTATGGTTTAAGATAGAATCCATATAATACTAGATGAAATAAGTAGTCCCATACCATTACCGCTTAATATACCGGTAGTTACTCTGATCAAATTTGTGCTACTTCTCCACTTCCACCTTTGGGTGAATCCATCGATGAATAATGGAATTTGAGCAGAAAAGGATAGTACTAATGAGAGAGTAAACGAAGGTGTTATTAAAAAATAAATTGGGAACATAAAGAAACCAATAAACATACCTGTGCATCGTGCACATAAAGGGATGTATTTTTGTAGTTTAAGAAAACTCCTTTCGGCTTTTCTGTGACAAGGGATATGTAATATGAAACTTCGAATCAATACGGACCATCCTCTCTAATAATATTTTAATTGATTTGGTAACAAAATTATAGAGTTCTTAAACTTCGTAGCATACTTCTTCTTTTAAATAAGAATTTTATTCAGGAAAAAACAAAATGACAAACCGGATTAGTGGTACACCCGATTTGTCATTTTGTTAATATATTACGCTTTATTTTGTATTTACCATCTTCAATTTATTACTATAGTAACGTGAATCGTTGTCATTGCACATAAACACATAGTATTTTCTATATTACATCTCCTCTGGAGCACTTACTCCAAGTAAACGTAAACCTTCTTTTAATACAACTGTTACTGCATAAACAAGTGCTAGTCTGCTTTCCTTCTCTTGATTTTCTTCTAAAATACGAACATTACCGTAATATTTATTAAATGCTTGCGCAACATCTAATACGTATTTTGAAATATGTGATGGTTCATTTTTATGGAAGGCTGTTTCGATTACTTGTGGGAATTTATTCAGCAGTTTTATTACGCTCCAACTGTAATCGTCTTTTAATTCAAAATTACACGTTTCAAATTCCACACTTTCTTTTCTTAAAATCGAACAAGCACGCGCGTGTGTATATTGTACATACGGCCCTGTTTCTCCTTCAAATTTTAACATGTGTTCTAATGAGAATTCGATATGATGCATACGCTCATTTTTTAAATCGTGGAAAATGACTGCGCCAACACCGACTTGTTTTGCAACTTCTTCTTTTTGTTTTAAATTTGGATTTTTCTCTTCAATATTTTGTTTCGCAAGTGCAACCGCTTCCTCAAGTACTTCTTCCAACAATATGATTCTGCCCTTACGTGTGGACATTTTCTTACCATCTTTTAAAATGAATCCGAACGGTACATGTTCCATACCATCCACCCAGTTATAGCCAAGCTTTTTTAATACCGTGAAAAATTGATTAAAATGCAAGCTTTGTTCGGGCCCTACTACATACAACGCTTTATCAAATTCATATGTGTTTTGACGATACAAAGCAGCTGTTAAGTCACGCGTTGCGTAAATGGTAGCACCATCCGATTTTTTAATTAAACAAGGCGGCATACCTTCTTCCTCTAAATTAACGACTAACGCGCCTTCTGATTCTTCAAGTAAACCTTGATCCTCTAACATTTCAACAAAGTCTTCCATCTTATCGTTATAGAAAGCTTCTCCTTGAAAATTACTAAATTCTACGCCAAGAAGCTCGTAAATACGAGAGAATTCTTTTAAAGATTCATGACGGAACCAATTCCACAGCTGGACTGCTTCTTCATCACCTTCTTCTAATTTCTTAAACCATGAGCGCCCTTCTTCTTCTAGCTCTGGATATTCTTTTACTTTTTCATGAAACTGAACATATAACTTAAATAATTCACGGATTGGATCCTCTTTAACAACTTCTTCATTTCCCCATTTTTTATATGCAGTAATTAACTTTCCAAACTGCGTTCCCCAATCTCCAATGTAATTGATTCCTACAACTTCATATCCACATTTTTCAGCGATATGCTTTAATGAATTTCCAATCATCGTCGAGCGTAAATGCCCCATTGAAAACGGCTTTGCGATATTTGGTGAAGAGTAATCGATAACTACCGTTTTTTCATGCCCAAAATGATTTTGACCGTACTCTTCTTTCTCCGCTAAAATCGTTTTTAACACATGATCACTTACAGTGTGACGATTAAAAAATACGTTCACATAAGGACCTACAGCCTCTACTTTCGTAAAAAACGGGTTATTTAACTTCTCCGCAACTTCCTTTGCGATAACAGCTGGCGCCTGTTTAAATTGTCTTGCAAGTGAAAAACAAGGAAATGCCGCATCCCCAAATTCATCTTGTTTCGGTGTTTCAATTAAATCTAAAATTTGATTTTGCGTTAATTCGTTCGTAATAATATTTGATAAACTTTTCGCAAACTGAATTTTATACTCCATATTACAACCTCCTTATTTTTTTATACGCAAAAAACTCGTCTCTAAAAAAGAGACGAGTTTTAACCCGTGGTACCACCCTTGTTGTTCATTTCGAACCACTTTCCCGTTTATAACGAGGACAGGGGGCCTCGGCTTACTTTACTATTAGTTCAAGCAGCATCTCCGAAGTGCGCTTCATCCTCTTCTCCGTACTAGGCTCCCACCATTCCTAGCTCGCTTTCCTTCTGAACAGGACTACTCTCTTCATCTACGACAGTATATATAATTGATTATTGCTTATTATACATCTTTTCAAACAATTAGCAAGGTTCAATTACCCCAAAATGAAATTTTGCACTTTTTCTTTTTTGCACATGAAAATTGTGCTTTTCAAATCTAGAGCTACGAAAATGATCTTTTAAAACGACACGCTTTCTCGTAACACGCTTCGCTTCAGCAATCGTTTCATCAGTAATATCATGATACAAAGCGAAGTGTTTTAGTCCTCTAATTCCATCTGATTCGATGACAGTTTCTTCAAACATCGGATCAAGATAAACGACGTCATAGCTATTATCTTCACATTGTTTTAAAAACGCGAAGTGTTCCGTTTGCTTTACACGAATTCTTTGCATAGCCTCATCAATTTCTGGAACAGCTGAAGACCATGTTTGCAAACCTTTCTTCATGATATAAGCCATATATTCATTTCCTTCAAGTCCTGTTACTTTTCCGCTTTCACCAACGACATAACTAGCTACAATACTGTCTGATGCCATGCCGAGTGTACAATCTAATACTGTCATTCCACTCTCTAATTTTGCAGCTTGAACAAATGGATCATGTTCCCCTCGCATTAATCTTTTCACACGAAACATCGCTGAGTTTGGATGAAAGAAAAACGACTCTTCCGTACCTTTTGGATAAATAGCTAATCGATTCTTTCCTACGACAAGAACGTCTTGTTCATACTGCTCATGTAATTTGTACACAGGTAGATCATTACGTATAACAAAAGAACTATTTAGTTCTTCTGCTACCTTTTTTGTATAGTCTGTCATTTCCTTATTTGTTCGTCCTGCTGTTGTTACAATCATATTTTCACCTCTATATAAAGAAAAGAGGGAGATTTACTCTCCCCCTTCTTTAGCAATTCTTTTCAAAAGCTTGTTCTAAGTTTGTAATAATTTCGTCCATTGTTGCGCCTTCAATTTCATGACGGTGAATGAAGTGAACAACTTCTTTCCCTTTCAATAGCGCCATAGATGGTGAAGATGGAGGAATTTCTCCGAAGTATTCACGCATTTTCGCAGTAGCGTCTTTATCTTGACCTGCAAATACAGTTACAAGATGATCAGGTTGTTTTTCAGCACGTACAACCGCTTGGCCTGCTGACGGACGTGCTAAACCAGCTGCACAACCACAAACAGAGTTTACAACAACTAATGTCGTACCTGTTACGTTCTCCATAAATTCTGTTACAGCTTCTTCTGTAGTTAACTCTTCAAATCCAGAACGCACTAACTCTTGGCGCATTGGAATTACCATTTGACGCATGTATTCTTCATATGCATTTGACATCTTGTAATCTCTCCTTCAACTTTCATTCCAAATTCATCATATCACGCTCTATTAATAGGTGCAAAAGAAAGATAGCGGTGGCTTCATTTTTTTACAGGGATTTCACAAACCCCTTTCTGGCAATGGCCAACTGGTACAAGTTTTCTATTATTAGCAATATAATCATATACTTTACTTCCAAATCCAAATGCTATCGATAGCTTAATAAAAGGAACTGCAAACCAATAAGATGGGACTGCCTTCGCTAATACGTAAATACTATGAATACCGTCGTACCATTTATTGTTTTTTAAAATATACAGTCTTTGTTCCATCTTGCTCTGCAATCCTTCAGAAAGTTCGTATTGATCAACTACATCTTCATCTCGAAATGAAACAAATTTCATCTTGCCTTTTTTATCAAGTTTCTTCGTACGATCTGCTACTGCTGTACACATCGGACACCAACTATCATAGAAAACAATCATCCAATTATTCTCCTTTACGAGACTCCGTCATTTGCTTCCATACAGAACCTTTCGCTTCTTCGCCGCCTTCAATACGTTCTAAAGCTAAACGCGCTTGCATCGCCACTTCAAACTCTGGATCATCCTGTGCTACGCGTAAAGCTGGGATTGCACTCTCATCACCAAGTTCAAATAGGAACATTGCTGCACGCCAGCGTACTAATTTACTTGGATCTTTCAATGATTTGATCATAACGAACATCGCTGCTGAATCACCTACGTCTGATAAGCAATCCCCTGCTGTACGGCGCACACTTACAGAACGGTCTAATAACGCTTTATATAATAACGGCAACACTTCATCACCTTTTACCATACCTAAGTACGCTGTTGCGAGGCGGCGAATAGATACTTTTTCATCTTCCAACGCCTTTTTCAACACTGGAATATCTTCTTCAGTAGGATCCATTTGCTCAAGTGCTACGTAGCGTTTTTTCCAATCAGAATCAGCCATCATTTCCTCTGTTACTTTATATGGTTCACGCTTTTGTATCGTTACTTCTACAGCACCCGCTTGATCTAATAATTCTTTTACAGTTTGATCAACACGTTCTTCTGAATAAGCAGCTACAATTTCTTCTACTACTTCTTTTCCGATTTCTTCAAAGTTACCGTAACGTGTGCTTTGCTCTACCCATTTACGCTCTTTCACAACGTTAGGTGCAGACATTTGTACTTTCATAATCGATTCTTTAAAACGATCCGGTAAGCCAACTCGCTCTTCAGTTGTCCCATCCGTTAATTTCACTTGCATCGGGATAGTAAAGAACATTTGAATAAATACTTTCACTTCACCAAAATGCGAAAGTTGCTGCTCTTCACTTTCTTCTACTACTTCTTCTCCAAATACAGTACGTACTTGTTGCAATAATACTTTCCAATCATACTTTGCATTTCGTTCAACTGCTAAAAAGTCTGCTACATGGTATACACCTTTAATGCCCTCAATTTTTATAATATCCTGCACTTGTTTTGGCGCTTGCTCTGCATTTTCATTTGTATAGTTATTACGTGCTCCTGCTGGTAATACTTCATTTAAAATAACTTTCATTGTATTAGGACTTGGCGTCGGTTCAATTGCTTTAATCTTCACGTAAATATACTCTCCTTTATTGCGTGTTCTTAGCTGTATTGTAACATGTTCTATTGGTATGCTCCTACTTGGATGCTTATTTTTATTAATAATACTTGTAGTCTAATTCAAAAATTTAAAAATAATGTAGTATACATATTCAATTCTTCTATTTTCACCTCATTGCTCTAAAACTATAAAGAAAAGAGCACCTTTTATTATTTTTAGGAGATTCACAAATCGAACTATGGAATAAAAGCCTAGAAACTTATCAAAATGTTGCACATCCGAAAGAGCGAATCAGACTCGTTTTAGGAGATTTATTATCTCGACTTACTGAACATCGTGAGTTAATGAAACATGCAGTATTTAAAATCATTAAATCGAGTTACTTAGTAGAAAATGAATTGAAAAGTATTCAAAAACTCCAAACCTTTACTGTGAAGCGCCTTCCCTCTTTCTCTCCAAAAACGTTATCCTCTCAACCACCACCTCTGTTCTATATCTCCTCTCCCCTTGTTCATTATCATAATTACTTGTATGAATACGGCCAGTAATTCCAACAAGAGATCCCTTTTGACAATACTCTGATACATTTTCAGCAGATTTTCTCCAAACTACGCAGTAAATGAAATCTGCTTGTTGTTCACCTAAACTATTTCGAAACCCTCTACTTACTGCCACACATATTCGTGCATATGCAATTCCCTGTTTTGTGTAGTATAATTCTGGATCCTTTGTCAACCTTCCGATTAATACAACTCGATTCATCATAGTTATACCACCTCACATTTTTTCTTTATTGTATAGAATAATAAGTGATAGGTAAAAAATACGAAATGGTATATTTCTAAAAGAAAATAATAACTTTAAATCTAATAAAATAAAAAAAGAAACACTGCATGATTCAATCACGTAGTGTTTTTTAAAATATTTTACTCATAGCTCACTGCAAGATATATAATATCCTCCACGAGCCATTCGTATTTCGGCACGGTACCGTGTATTTTCTAAATGAAAATGAATTGACTTTACTCTACTTTTAAATTCCAGCTTTTCTCTAGACTCCGCAGCGTATTTTTCTATAGTCTCACAAATAGTTTGGGCCGATGGGTATGTCAAAGCGTCTTCTAACTCTATATAAAAGCTTTTCCCTAATAGTTTTTTTAAAAGCCCTTTCTTTGCTTTCACCATAGCCTCTTCCCTCTTCACTACAAGCCTCTAATATCTAGATTACACCATATTCCCCCAAATAATTTCACTCTAAACATCAAATCCTTTAAATCTGAAAAATAAAAAATCCTGCATGTTTCATGCAGGATTTTTTTGTTAGTCATTCTTCGTAAAATAAGAAACGAAACGAAGAATTTCTAAGTATAGCCATACTAGTGTCATCATTAAACCCATTGCACTATACCACTCCATATATTTCGGAGCTTCGCTACGTGCACCGCTTTCGATTAAATCGAAATCTAGTAATAAATTTAATGCAGCAACTACAATAACAACTGCACTAATGATAATACCGATTGTTCCACCTTGGTGAATATATGGAACTGTAACACCAAACATATTTAGTAGGAACACGATTAAATACATAACCATAATTCCCATTGTCGCTGCCATAACACCTGTACGGAATTTATCAGTTACTTTTACTACACGAGTTGCGTATAACACTAACATCGCAAATAAAATTGAGATTGTTAATAATACAGCGTTTAAAACGATAGAATCGCCAAATTTCATTGTATAAACCGCTGAAATACTACCAAGCACAATCCCTTCTACTGCCGCATAGATCGGCGCACCGATAGGTGACATGCGCGGGAAGAATATAGACGCAAATGCAATGATTGCCGCAACTACTAAAGCACCAATTAACACTGGCATTTTCATCGTACCCTGCATCATCTGTATGTATGAATAGACAGACGTCGCAAGAAGCAGAATAAGCATAATAAACGTTTTTCCTACCGTTCCGCCGATAGTCATCGCAGAAGCGCTCGCTCCCTCTTTACGGAATGCCTCTTTTTTCAACATTGGATTAGATGTTCTCATTTTTTCCCTCCTAAAATAAGTTCTACCAACAGTGTAAAGTTTTTCTCTTTACATTTCAATATATGCAGCTTGTTTTTATTTTAAACCTTCAACGATGTCAGATAGTTCACTCCAACGTTCCATCGCTTTTTCTAACTCTTCCTCTGTTTTCTGCCCTGCTTCAGATAGTTCTTGCGCTTTTGTGAAATCAGAACCGACATTCGCTAGTTCTTCTCCAATTGCTTCAAGCTTCTCTTCAAGTGCTGCAATTGTATCTTCAATCGTTTCCCATTCACGCTGTTCATGATAAGAAAGTTTACGCTTACGTTGCTGCTTCGGTGCTTCTTCTACTTTCTTCTCCTTTTGCACTTCTGCTTTCTCAATTATTTCTTTCGTTCTTTGCATATCTAAATAATCAGTGTAACTGCCCAAAAACTCCCTTACTTCGCCTTCACCAGTAAAGATAAATAACTCATCTACTACTTTATCTAAGAAATAACGGTCATGCGATACAGTAAGAACGACACCAGGGAAATCTTCTAAATAATCTTCTAACACTGTTAATGTTTGTGTATCTAGATCATTGGTAGGTTCATCAAGTAATAATACGTTCGGTTCTCCCATTAATATACGCAATAAGTATAAACGTCTTCTTTCACCACCAGATAGTTTACCAAGTGGTGTTCCGTGTGAATGAGTTGGGAATAAGAAGCGCTCAAGCATTTGGGATGCTCCGATTACTTTTCCATCTGTCGTATGAATAACTTCTGCAATCTCTTTAATATATTCAATCATTCTTTGATTTAAATTCATCTCTTCATTTTCTTGTGTATAATAAGCAACTTTTACAGTTTGTCCAACTTCAATTTCACCACTATCAGGAGCTAGCTTACCTGCAAGCATATTTAATAGAGATGATTTCCCGCTACCGTTCGCTCCAATAATCCCAATACGATCGCCTGGTTTCACAATATGATTAAAGTTATGCAATACCGTTTTATTACCGAATTTTTTCGTTACATCTTTTAACTCAAGTACTTTCTTTCCTAAACGACTTCCACTAAGCGCAATATCAACTGATTGCTTCGCTGCTGGTCCTTCTTGCCCCTTTAGTTCTTCAAAGCGCTGAATACGTGCCTTTTGTTTTGTAGAACGAGCTTTGGCACCACGACGAATCCATGCAAGTTCACGACGATATAGATTTTGACGTTTTGACTCTTGCGCTAACTCTTGTTCTTCACGAAGTGCTTTCGCCTCTAAAAATGTACTATAGTTCCCTTCATAGCTATACAACTTACCATTGTCTAATTCAAAAATACGATTTGTAACGCGATCTAAGAAATAACGGTCATGGGTTACAAGTAATACCGCTCCTGTATATCGAGATAAATATTCTTCTAGCCATTCAACTGTCTCATGATCAAGATGGTTCGTAGGCTCATCCAATATTAATAAATCAGGCGTCTCAATAAAACATTGTGCCATCGCAATACGTTTCTTCTGTCCACCAGATAAATTCCCAACAATTGCAGTGAAATCTGTAATTCCTAATTTCGTTAAAAGTGATTTTGCATTGGCATTCGCTTCCCATGCATTCATCGCATCCATACGTTGCTGCATAGCGAATAATTGCTCTTGCACCTTTTCATTACTTGGGTCTTTTTCTATGTTTAATAGCGCTTGTTCATATTCACGAAGAAGACGGATTAACGGTGTATCCCCATGGAATACTTGCTCCAGTACTGTTAATTTTTCATCAAAATCTGGCTGTTGTGATAAATAACTAATTGTATACCCACGTGAATGGGTCATATCACCTGTATCAGGAGTTTCTACCCCTGCAATAATTTTTAATAATGTTGATTTACCAGTACCATTTACACCAATAATCCCTGCGCGTTGTCCTTCTGCAATACTACATGACAATCCATCAAATAACGGTTGGTCTCCATATGATTTTGATACGTTTTCCACTGTTAACATTTTCATATTTGTGCATTCCACTCTTTCATAAATTGTTCAATAAATTCTTCCATATAACGATGACGAACTTCAGCCTCTCGTTTAGCAGCATCCGTATTCATTAAATCTTTCAATTTTAAAAGCTTTTCATAAAAATGATTTAAAGATGGATCATTATTTTTTCGATACTCTTCTTTTGTCATTACTTCACGAGGCGGAATATTCGGATCGTACATTAATCTTCCTTTTGCTCCTCCATAAGCAAAAGTTCGAGCGATTCCAATTGCCCCAAGAGCGTCTAAACGGTCTGCATCTTGAACAATTTTTCCTTCCAGCGATTCCAGCTTCCCGCCATGTCCTCCTTTGAAAGACATATTCGCAATAATATGGAGAATATGATTACTTTCTTCCTGTTCCACACCTAATTCCTCTAGCCAGTCTGAAACTTTTTTCATACCAGCTTCTTCACTCTCATTTAACTTTTCATCTGCTACATCGTGAAGTAATGCTGACATTTCAATTATAAAACGATTTCCCCCTTCTTGCTCGGATAAAGAAACCGCTAATTTATGTACACGCTCAATATGATACCAATCATGCCCACTCGCATCTTTTTCTAAAATATGTTTTACGAAAGTTACCGTTTTTTGAATTTGTTCTTGTTTTATCATTTTATCTTCACCCAATTTCTTATTGTAACACGCTCTCATTTTTTCATCACATGTTTTCTTGTCCGCCCATACACTAGGTGGTAGGCATCATCATGAAGGAGGAAATAAAAATGTTCTATAATAATCAACAGCCTTACCCACATCAACCATATTATCCTCAAGATCAAGAGCAACGATATGCGGCGCCATACGGAGAGCTGGAAGATCAATATCAATACCAACAAAATCCATACTTAACACAGCAATCCCAAGAGCCTGATTATCCGCAAAACCCTTATGACACACAACAAATTCAAGAATCTGAGTACCAACAGAATCCATATGCACCACATCAAACTCAAGAAGCTGAATACTCACAAAATCCATATGCACCACGCCAAACTCATGAAGCTGAATACTCACAAAATCCATATGCGCCACATCAAACTCATGAAGCTGAATACTCACAAAATCCATATGCACCTCAACATGCTCAAGAACAACAGTTCCAAGGTAATCCGTATGTAACGCAACAACAGCCTTATCAACAACCACAAATGTACCAGCCAAACTATAACCCACGCGTCTCACCACCAGCTCCACCAACAATCGATCCAACACAAGTACAAATATTACCACCAGGACCAACAACCGATCCGACTCAACCTCAAATATTGCCACCAGGACCTATTACTGAGCCAACGCAACAACAAATTCAACAAGTCGTTGGCACACAATTTCTACCTTTTAAAAAACCTGTACTAGATTTCGTAAAACCTTGGGTAGACTATGGTCTAAACGAAGCGAAACATACATCTCACCGCCATGCTTTAACAGAAGTCGCTGCGATTATGTTTTTAGTTGGAAAAGGATTCAACCCGACGATTGCTCATTATATTGTAGAGTCTTGGGAGAAGAATGAGCAGTTTTAAGTTTGTCCATTTTATTTTTAACAAAACTATAAAAGTGTCACAAATGCCTGTTATACAAGCGTTTGTGACACTTTTTATTTGTTATATTATATTCTATTTTAAAAAAGAATTTCATATTTTTTCATGTGTTTTTATATTATTTGTGAGCAAAATGTGAGCAAATAATATCCTTTTAATTAAACTGTACTAGGTCGATTTTCATTTTAAAAACCATTCATTCAACATAAATTCCCACAATAAATTTTGTATTACAATCACCTTGATAAATAGGTATTACCGTGGGATTGTAAATAACTTAATGGACAAGTTCTATTTCGATAGTAAGTTTATGGAAGCATAAAAAAGCCCCCAAACGTTGAGGGTTTAATATGGAGACTATGCGTGAAGGTATTGAGTTGACATTATCAAACGTAGACGATAAAACGCATAGTGATTATTTAAAAGGAATGTCTACGATAACTGAAGCAATTTCTTCTAAGGAAGATGTCTTAGATGAGTTGGTTCAAGTGACGAAGAGTCATAACTAGGGACACAAATAATATCACAGGGAGTATACATTTGTATCTACAGAGCCTGCACCATCTTTATCCTGCCAAGATGGTGCATCATAAAAACGTAGATTGTTAACTTTAGAAACAACACGCTTCGCTACAATAGAAGAATCCACTGTACTTTTCTTATTAAACTTCACATAGGATGGATCGTTCTTAATCCATTGCTCTCCACCAAGGTCTAACCAACCGTCCTTTTCAGCCCATACAGCATAATATAAATCATTAGCATCAATATATTACTTTCCCATTCGTGTTTTACCTCTACGTTATACTACATTACCTATTGAGAACTATAACAAACACATATGTTGTAAAATACATTTTTTCGAGGAAACTTTAACCATTTATTGTTATAATTATATCTGCAATATTTTCCCAGGAGAGTTCCTATAAAGAACAATAGGATAATGGACATACATACTAGGCACTCCCCTTCTTTAATACGTTCATAGAAATATAGAAAGGGTTTATACAATGGGACAATTTCAAAGTAATTTTCAATCGGCACAACAAATCGCTACGCAGATGAGAGCAGCGTCGGATACCATCCAAAGTGCAACAAATCGCTCTATAAAAAAAGCGACGCGTACTACGCTTTCTGTTAATTCAAAAGCACAAGAAGCGAACCAACAATTTTTAGATTTGACGAAACAATTTTCCGCCGCCTTTCAACAAGCGGTCGATAACATTCATACGGTAGCTAAAGAATTTGAGAGAATGGATCACGAACTTCAAAATATTTTTCGCTAATGTGATAACCTACGTAAAGTAAAACGGTAGGAGGAAAAAGATGAGTCAAGATATTGAAAAACAAATGAATCAATTAAATCAAAAATTACGAAGTGTATTTGAAGAACAGAATCGGAATCAATCTGCGATTCAAACACAGGAACAAGTAGAAGAGGATTTTCATGTATGGAAAAATCAAAACCATCGTTTGTTTGACCGTATTTTAGGAACTTGGCATAGAGATAGAGAAATGTCATTGTTTTTTATGAATATGAGTCAAGATGCACAATATATTGAGCGAAAACTTACATTCGAATTAGAAAACCAAAAAGAAACATTGCTTAAAGAAAGACGAGACCTTAGTGATTTAGAAGACGACCTATCCTACCAGCAACAACAATTAGCAAGGGAGGTCAATGCATGAGTTTAAATATGTATTTGGGAGAAGTACAAAGCCAAACTCAAAGCATGAATGCTGTATGTACGGCTACCATTCAAGGTATGGAACAAGCCATTCAGTCGATTGACGCTTTTGCAATTGATACTGTTCTACAAGGACAAACATATAATAGAAAGAAGTGCTATAGCTATGGAAAAGTTTTACGTTGATAAAGATATATATATATATCCTGAATCTTACCAAAAATTGATCGAATTGAATTTAGTTGATTTTGATGTATGGTATTTAATTGAATCTGGACAGGCTACTAGGAGATATCATGATTTAAAGGAAAGGTATCCCAGACGAAGTTTAATTCCTTTTGCTAGAAGAGATGACAACGATGATATAGCATGTTTTGAAATTGGAAAAGGAAATAAAGTACAGCTAATTCATGATTTTACTTCAGAAGGATTTGAACAAAGAAAAGAGTTTGGTGATTTTTGGGAGTGGGTTGAATTTGCTATGAAAGAAATGATTGATTACAATCGGAGTGAAGAAATTGAATAAACAAAAATTCTATACAAATTTAAGTAAAGAAGTATCTTATGCTTTACGTCATGCTCCGTGGGAATACGAATTGGAATTAGATGAAAATGGTTGGGTGTCTGTGGACCAACTTTTACACGCGCTTCATCAATCAATTGAATGGAGAGATGTGAAGATAGAGGATTTAAAAATAATGATTGAGAAATCAGAGAAAAAAAGACATGAGCTAAAAGAAAATAAAATTCGTGCGTTGTATGGACATTCTGTTCCCATAAAAATAGTAAAGGAAGAAGGCGTTCCACCTAAGTTCCTTTATCATGGTACATCTCCTCGCTTTTTAAATTCTATTGAATCCAATGGGCTATCACCTATGTCTAGACAATATGTCCATCTTTCTGAAGATATTGCAACTGCTGAATTAGTGGGAAAAAGAAAAGATAAGCATCCTGTTATTTTAGGAGTTAATACTGAAAAAGCTAGAGAAGAAGGCATTAAATTTTATTTAGGAAATGAAAAAGTTTGGTTAGTAGATGCGATTCCTAGTGAATTTATCGCAATTTATAAAAATTGATTTAGTCTATTTTGCTAGATTCTGAGGGCATGAAAAGAACTTTTTGAAGAAAAATTTTTCTTTAGGATTGGATATTTCAATGAGCCATGTTATCTAGCTTAGAGTAAGTGAAGAGAAAGTTACATATGGAGAATAATCAACAAAAGAGAACTCAAATGTGAGGTCTCTTTTGTTGATTTAAATTAAAAATTATTATTTAAGTGGATGCTCTTTTGCAACTCTTACTTTACATACACATGGGCTTCATTTGCTGTTACATAGTATGTTTTACCTTTGTTGTTGTGTACTTTTGAAACCACCTATTACTTAATGATTACATGTTCCTCACGAATCCAACGATTACCACCAATATCAATATGCCCATCTTGTCTATTAAACAATTGATATGGCTTACTTCCATCCACAAAACCAGTGTCATTGCCGTTCGGTCCATCGTAAGTTCGGATTTGATACCCTGACCAATATTTAGTGTATGCATAGAACCATTGGACATCAAAATGTTTTAGGTAAGCCCACTGTTTTTCATTTCCAAGGCAGAGCATATTTTTTTCTCCACCACCACAGTATCCTTTATGGATTAAGTAAGGGATTTTTTGTGTAATACGTCCTGCAAAAGTAGGATCAGCAGGATTTTCATATAGATTCACACCATAACCATCATCGTATCTCGATGTTGCATGTCCAATTCCCTCTTTTTGAATAGGCTGAATTGGATCAATTGGGTTAATTGGATTTAGTTCATTACCACCAATAAGCCAAGATAATGGCTTGTCTCCATTTAGAACATTTAAGTCAACTTTTCCTACACCATCAAGCCAAGCGCTTTTTCAAGAAATCCTTGGCTGCTTCTCATATTTGTAAACCTCGCGTAATAACAGTAGATAAGAACCCTGCCTATGCTGTAGCAATTCAAGAATTAAAAGAAGAGAAACGTATGCCTGAAGGCATACAACTAAGGCAAGTTAAATATCTCAATAATATAGTGGAACAAGATCACCGTTTCATTAAGAAACGTGTACGTTCTATGTTAGGATTCAAGTCATATGAAACAGCCACTTCTATATTGAGTGGCGTTGAAACCATGCATATGATGAAAAAAGGACAACTTCACTTACAGGTGAAGTCTGCCCAAAATGAAGTTAGATTCATACATAAATTATTTGGAATTGCATCATAATCTACCATTGAACAGTCTATGCAGGTTTCTATGCCTCTATCAAATGATTTTTGCACCAGAACCCAATCTACTGGCACCCCAGCCATTTTAGAAAACAAATATTAGAGTCTTTTGAGAAGGGGATCATCCAGCTTAGAACAGCAAATGATTCTACCTATGGAATTCGCTTTTACGATGAAGTCAATGCCTGGCCAAAAGGACGTTATGTTTTTGAGAGCTTTAACCCTCTCATCAATCGTGAAAATTTAGCATTACCTCCAAAATGGAACCAGGTACTGTTATGATTGAAGGAAAAGCAGGACCTCAATTTGAGCAAGGATCAAGGGACAAACACAATGGTACATAGACAATTTGGACAAACTGATAGAACCATAAAGGTAGAAAAATTGATTGACAAAGGATTATTAGAAATTTCTAAAGAAATAGATACGTATAAAAATGGAGTAGGAAGGGTAGCAAGTATTCCCTTTTTAGAAAAAATCTACAATAAATTATTACAGATGAAATCCAAGATGTCACCTGCACTGTACAAACCCTCTTTCGCAAGAGCCGTAATGGATTCTTGGGATTTCTCATTACCTTTAACGGATACGTTAATTAAAATAGATTATGAATATAACAAATTAAAATAATATATGAGTATATACAAGAATATCAAGAAGATTTAGCAATTAAATTCTATCAAGAGGACATGCATTCGAAAGCTAGTAAATATTTTTATTTAGGCTCGAAGACACGACAAAAAGCTCTTGATAAGAAAGCATTGAAATGAAGAAGACAACGATTAACTTAATCGGGATTTTAGCAGCTTTTACATTAGTTTTAGGAATATATATCCCAACAGAAAAAACTCAAAGTCCCATAATGACACTAGTGGAACATGGTGATGGTGGAGGTTGATTTATTATTTACTTTACAGAAACATAAGTTGAACTTACTATAATATAAAATGTTTTACTATTACACACTTTGTATTGTGGTGAATCATTCACCTTTACCTTTGCATCGATTGTGAATCCCGGACTTGCATCTATAGCACCTACCACACCTTTATCCTGTCAAGATAGAGAATCATAAAAACGTACCTAATCATGCTCCTTATGTAATAATCCCTAATGCTTCGGTTACATGGATTAGTAATATCCCTGTCAGTACTAGCAGTTGTACTGATGCACTTTCAGTATTTCTAGATTGAAATTTCACTCCCAGTATGACAGCAATATAGCTAAAATTCAATGTCTCTTGCTTTTTTCACGTCAGCAAACCATTGAGCTAGTATATCATTATGATGCTTAATAATTCGAGGCGCAGATAATACTATAGAGTCATATGTACTATGTCCATCCTCTGCAAGAGTAACATCATACCCTAAGCTAAACGCACGCCGGCATGTTGCATCTATACAAATTTCAGATTGGATTCCCGCTATAACAATTTGTTTTATATTCCTTATTTCCAGTTCTTGTTGAAGATTTGTTTTATGAAAGGAATCAGGGTGATTTTTTTCAAGAACACTGTCATGTTTAGTCGGCGCAATCGCTTCATGAATTTTCCATCCTGGAGTTCCTCGTCTAAGTAAAGAACCTTGTTTCCCGTTAAACTTCATATAAAAAATAGGAGCTGTAACAGAACGAGCTTTAGACACCAATTGTTGAATGGTTTTTAATAATTCTGTTTCTTTATACAGTACCTTGTTCTCCTCAAATGATCCTACCTGTACATCAATAATGAGTAATGCTGTACAGTTTTTCATCATAAATAGCCTCCTAATACTTGGTTCGATAATGCAAAAACGAAATATATGTAAACTAAAATACTATGCATATTTAATGTACCCAAAATCGCCAAAGAATATTGCAATAAAAAAAGAATAGAGAATACATTCTCTCTTCACCAATACATTCATACTTATTTCAAATGAAGAAGGGTCAAACAATCATCAAGAGATGAAAGGAACAATAACAGTTCACCTGGTAAATTATAACACGAATTATTTCTAAATAACGGGTAATATAAACATTTATGGATCAATCGCAACGAAATTGTTAAATATAGGGATTCGAAAAAAGCTTTATATACACGAAAATAGAAAGGTGATGGTGTAGGAATAAAATATAAGGGGGATTTATATTATGTTTTCAACAAAACAAAAATTAGTAACAGTGGTAACAACTTTGATGAATTAAAAAATATAGTATCTTCTTTATTTAGCTGACGAATTTTAGAATAGCTTGTATCAGGCCCTTTACTTAAATTAACGTTGTATCCCTCAATATAAGCCACGCCATCAGTTACAGTTGTTGGAACTTTTGCTGGTTTAGAAGGCTTTTCTGGAACAGAAACTTCAACACTAGAATTATTATATGCCCGTTGCACATCGACACGGAATTGAGATTCAGAAACGCCATGACTACATAAGTAATCAAGCGGATCCTCATGATCTGTACCACCAAGATGTTTCGTAACATCATAGTGAGTCCGCAATCCTTTTTCATAATTTTTGTGTGGTCAAATTTACGATAATTCTATGCTTCTTATACTACAACCGCCTGTACAGTGATTGTTTAATTTTAATAAGATGTACAGAAAGTATTATATTTTAATTGGAGATGATTTTATGCCAAGTCACATATCAACATGTCATCATAAAAAGTCTACAATTACTACAGGACCATTTCTTGTCCCATTGAATGCTGCCGTTGGACAACCAAACAATCGACTTGTAATCATTATTAAAAATCCAACAAACATACCGCTGAAGGCGGATGTTGTAATTGAATATTGTCCTGCTCAACAACTTTCACCTGAAGATGTCCCACTTCCCTTTATAACTACTGAGAATGAAAAGCCTTTTCTTGAAGGTCTTGGTTTAACTGTTATACCACCAATAAGTTGTACTCGGTTAGAATTTGATATTAGCTCTGTTGTAAATGGAATCCTTCATGTAAAATCTACAGGGGATTATTTAGTAGGAGAACGTCCATTACGTGGAAAACTTGAAATCGAGGTGGTTGGTGGATCAGGCCTTTCTAATCCTACAAATCCTGGCCTTATTGTTGCAGATCCCTCCATGGTATTCCATTACGTTGATTTCGTAGTTTAAAAAAGAAAAAACAATAATAACATAACCCCTAAATATCTATTACAGTTTCTACAACACAATCAAATAAATTATTTAACAGAATTTCATAACCGGTACTCCCCTCACATCGTTCTACTAATTTTGGTAACACCTTTAAATGTAAAGTGAAAATTGAGGTAGTCGTCAGGATAATATATTTAGTGTTGTAATCCATATTGTCCTGGTGATACTCCAACTCTTATTCACTTCTCTCTAACGAGTTACCCATATCTTATATTTTGTGTAACTGTAAAATACAAAAAACAAAAAGGATATTGCTATATTTTAAATCACTAACCTTTAGTTTTAAAATATCACTGATCCGCAAACCTGTATTAATCCCCATTACAAACAAAATATAATTACACTCATTGTTTTCCCTCAGATATTCTTTAATCTGTTGTATTTGCTCTGTGTCACGTATTAGCTGAACGAAATTCATTGATATTCCCCTCCATAATGCTCTTCCTTCTCATATACTTCTAATCTAAGAGCAAAAGCTAGCTTAAAGAAAGCATTAGAATTATGACGTCTGTATGTACGTTCACTCATACCAATTTCATTATAAACCATTTAATTAAAAACTTCTTGATCTTCTAAATATCGCTTTACAATGATGTCTCTTTGATTCTTGCTAAAGCGACTTAATGCTCTATCAATTTGGAAAGATAAACGCTATATTCTCGCTGCCCTTTCGCTCAGTTTTACATTAGCTAAAGCAACATCTTCAGCTGAATTACCTACAACATTTGTTGAACCATGATATCTGACTTCACAAGAAGCTGTAACTTTCATTTCCTTTCTGATTATACTGAACTGTCTATAAATACGAACATTCTCAAGAAGTTCTTCATCCGTACTGTTGTAATAACAACGCCCGCATTTGTTTTCTATAATATCACCAATTTCATAGGCATCATCTACAAAAAAAGCTTACCATATTTATTTTATGGTAAACCTTTTTTGCATTAAATGTAGTAACTTCTTTATTAAAACTTAATTCGAAACGAATACTTCTAACTCTCTACTCTTTTTTTCATTCCATTAAATTACTTAGACAATTCAGAAATTTAATTTGCACATAACTTGTTTGAAAGCACGGAATAACCTGGAATTGAACAGACTAAGTATGAGTATGTCTTTATTAACTGATTTTCGCACTAAACCTTATCTGAGGCGGATCATTCCATTCGCTTCTTTTCCATGGAGCATCGCGAGGATCTCCATATTCATTAGAATTCCAACTATAAGCTGGATCTCCATAATAGAAAATATCTGGTATAGTTGCATAGGACTGGACATCTTCTATAGAATCATTACTGTATATAACCCATGGCTGGATGGAACCATCTCCAACATCTAAGCGTCCATTATTCTTTGAAATTTCACCATTAAAACGAATTTGCACACCATCTTCAGCTGCCCATTTCATGGCATGTGACCCACCATCTACACCAATTAATGGGTGATTTTGGTCCTTAGGAATATCTGGCCAGGGCTTTATACTGTAATTATTATGGGTAGATAATAAAACATACATTGGCTTTCCATTTTTCAAATAAACGAAATATTTTTCCCAATCATGTTCATGATTGTTAATCCAATCATTATCTGCATAATACAGCCAATATTGATAGACCTCATAATCTTCTTTTGTTACCGAGTGAAAGTATACAGCCGGTCTTTGATCATTCGGCCCTCTATTTTTCCATCCTGTTGTGCCACTTCCAAATAAAGATTGTCCAATTTGAAACTTTATTTCATTTTCTTTATTATGTTCAATATCTAGATCATACGTTTGAAATCGAAAAGCATGTGGAAAATTTTTCTCTCCAGAATCAAGCCAGTCCATTCCATCAAATTGTAAAGTAGCTAAAAAATCGGAAGGGTGTGGCTGATGTGCCAAAGATTGAGATATGTTCGTTTCAGAAGCTGCAATAAAAGGGCTGCTTATGAACAGTGTCCCTCCACACAATAGACTAAACAAAACCTTTTTTCGCATCACATAAACTCCTACTATAGTAATATATTGTTTACGTACACCTACTTCTCATTAAAACTTAAACTAACTGCAGTAGCAATAGATTGTGCTGCATACTCCCATCTTCCATCAACAAGTGCACCAAGCTCTTGACCAAGTTTGTTTAAATCATTCGGATTAACAGGGATCCCATTATACGCAGCAACGATGGATAAAAGAGGAGCCATTACTGGTGTCCAACCACCTCTATCAATATGAAATTCAAAACCTGTTACCTTTCCATCTTTCTTTGTAAATTTATAATAAAATTGATCATCCGGGCGAAAGCTTAAATGATGAGAAATTTGTCCATATACATCTTTCCCCTCTGTGCCTCGATCCACGACTTCTATTTCTTTCACATTAAATTCATGCTCAAATACTTTTATTTTTTTTACTTCCGGACCATTTAATGCGGCATGAACGGCTGTCTCCAAATTATTCTGTGCAAACGGTTGAATACTAACCTGTGATCCCACTTGCTGAATAGGAGCCTCTTTTTCAGCAGCAAATGCTGAGTTAGACGGTAATACACCTGTAGCTAATGTTGCGGTAAGAGCGGTTGCCATTATTATTTTACGTTTCATGTTCATAGTTTTACTTCCCCCTTTTTAAAGTATGATATATAACCTTTTAAATGCTGACACCGAACATTATTGTAGAAAGTCAGATTATTAGTATCAGAAAATTAAAATGTATTATATATACCTTTACAATGATAAGTATATACACATCTTTTTTCAATTTTCAGACAAAACACTCATTAACAACCTTTAGAAGCGAGTTTAGTATCTTGAAACCCTTATATATACTCTATAAACATAGTAACATCGTATCGAAAATACTATAATTGAAACAAAAAATCATATTAAAGTTAAATAAATTCATATAAATGTTCATATTTATTAGATTCTGTTACAAATATTCTTAACAGATACGTATCATATTTACCGCTTTAATTGCTCTTCAAAAAAATTCATAATTAATTTGAAGTTTTTCATGTGATAATACTATCTCTCAAATCTAAAAATGTCCTTATTTAAACTCCTTTTCTACCTTATCCACTTTGTCGATAAAAGTCGTTATTTTTAGAATTTTTTAATTTTTTATTGTAACTTTATATATTTAGTGTTAGGATTATGTCTATTAAAATTCGTTAACAATGATATTTACCCTCTATTTACACATTCTTTACTTATAATGATTCGTTATTTCTTAGTAAAGATGGTTTAAATCCCGCTAAGAAAACAGTAAGATATGCTGATTCATTCCGCAAAAAAATATCATTCTAAAATCTTATCTTTCTCATTACACGATAAAATCCAACTGAATTTTCATTATTCATTTTTATCTGCACCAAATCAACTTTACTACAAACGTAATTTTTATATGTCTCTATGAGGGTTCATATTTACATAACAATAAAAAATCTAAAATAAATTAAAAAGTAAAAAAACTATAGCATCACTCAATATTGTTATTGTAATATATCTTTAAAATGAATGATTTTATGTAGCAACAAGTTAAGGGGTAGTACCGGGGGGAAAAAATGAGAAATTTTTTTGAAGACAAGTACAAAAATATTGGGCTTAAAAGAAAATTAATAAACTTAGTAAGTGAAATTAGTGAATACAAGGGAAGATTATCCGCCTATCAAGAACAAAGGCCTGATATATTCATTAATTTAGAGAAGACTATACCTTTGCATTACACGAAAAACTTTACTACTATATATAAAGATATAAAAGTTCCAAATAAAAGATTAAAAGAACTTATTTTAGATGATATAGTGCCTCAAAACATCGAAGAAGATGCTATTTTTTGTTATTTCCAAACTCTGTCCCTTGTACATAAAAGATCTTGTACTTTATCAGTTAGTCCAGAAACTATACAAGAATTGCATTTTCAATTAATACATTATAGTACCTCTGATAGTGCAAAATGGCGCAAAAAACCATTTTCCATCCCAGGAATCCCGGAAAATGGGATGCATACAAGTAGTTATCGTCCTCTCCCACATGAGCTTATTCCACAGGCTATGGAACAATTATGTGATCAATACAATTCTTTAAACAATAATAAGGAACTACATTCCCTTTTATTAATCGCTCGTTTTATATTAAATTTTTATTGCATAGTCCCTTTTAGTCAAGGAAATGGTAGGCTAGCGCTTATGTTAATGCAATTACTATTAGTAAAAAGCGGACACACATTTGTAAAATATGTTTGTTTAGATAAATATATTAAGGGAAATGAGTCAGAATATTACGATTCCATATACAAATCTTCAGTTAATTGGTACTGTGATGAGCATAATATTAGTTTTTGGCTAAAAATGTTTTTAAATATTATATTAGAGGCCTACCGAGACTTGCATGCTACAATCCTAGATTCTATATGTAAAAATACTAAAGTTGAACGCATTCAAAATTTTATCCTAAAACAAAAACACCCTTTTACTAAAGAATGTATCCGTAGTATCCATCCAGATATAGCCGAAAGTACAATCAGTAAAGCTTTAAGCTCCTTACAATTATTTGGCCATATTAAGTTAGTTTCAAAAGGAAGAAATGCGCAATGGATTAAAGTTTAGTAATAACTTTTGGATTATTAGGATTCAGTAAACCATAAAAAAACCAGAATGGAAAAAGGTAAAAAAAGATTGGGTGAACGCTTTATCAAAAGCTAAAATACGTGTGAATACAAACGTCAAAATAAAAGATACCGGTACCATTAGGAATTAGAGTATCCAGTTCTTTTTATTACAACTAAAGTTAGCAGTCATATTTATACACTTACATCCTCTACAATAATTCGTAATTGATGTGAAAATTATATGTGAGAAAAGATTTCCCATAAAAATATTAGTTAAAATAAAAGAGGAATCCTCAGCGGATTCCTCTTTTCCTTGCACTCTTTTTCAAATAGTGCTTCTTTGCACTGTATTCAGTATATCATGGTTATCATCATAATGGGCGTTTATTAGTATAATCTATTTAGATAAGTCTTTTATTTCCAGTGACATATCAGCGATATTTTATGTCTATTTTGTATAGGTGTTAGCAAGTTCGTTTGCAAACTTGTTAGCACTTTTTTATATTTCTTCTATTACATACACCTTCATAAATACATCGTACTTTGCTGCTAATTCTTCTAGTTTCTTTTCTCTGTATTTTGTCACCGTAAAAAAATGTATCACCGGCATTTTCCCATTATATTTCTGTTTATAAAATTACGTGAACTCTTCATAACATTTTAATTTCTTATCGGTTACTGTCTTTTAAGGACGGTCATCTACTTACTAGCTATATGACTGTAACTGATATACACCCATTGAATAGCACTATAATATGTACCGACGATTTTTATAACAGGATTACTCTTAAATTTATGAATATAGATGGAGTATCACGAAAATGTATGTTTGTCATCTATGTAAAGTCATGCATTATAACTGCAAACATGTATAAGAACATAAACAATATACTACACGGATGTATTTGGATTGAATACAGAGTTTGAAGTTGATGAGTTTGTGGAAATAGCTGACTGATTGTATTCAGCTTTTTTTCTAAAAAAAACATTTCGTGGAAGAATGATTTTCATAGGAAAGTAATATCAAACTATCATTATGCAAAATTGCATAACACTTCCCCCGTATAATGTGGTATCTTTATATCGTGATATTTTTACTTAACCTTTGTATTCGTAATGTCATAACCAAGAGAATTGAAATGTTTGATTAGAAAACCGTAATCATATCAAACAACAAAAATCCCTAATGCTCTATTAAATCGAGTATTAGGGATTTTTTGTTTGTTATAGAGACAGTTTTCTTAATTCACAACTACATATATCGGACTTGCAGTAATAAAGTATGTTTTACAGCGAACCACTTACCATTACTTTTGTATCAATCGTAAACACCTCACCTGCATCTTAAGTACCTGCAACATCTTTATCTTGCCAAGATGGAGTATCACGAAAATGTATGTTTGTCATCTATGTAAAGTCATGCATTATAACTGCAAATATGTATAAGAACATAAACGGTATACTACATAGATGCATTTGGATTGAATACAGAATTTAAACTTAATGAATTTGTGGATGTAAAATAAAAAAGGGCTGACTCGAAAGAGCCAGCTTTAATTCACAGCAGGTAAATTGATATTTGTAAAGGTGTTATTCGAATTGATGAAGTTACGGATATGATTTTTATTTGTGTAATATTTTAAATTCAATGGTACTGTTCCTGTATAAACAAATCCATTATCTTTTAAAATTAACTCGTTTACTCCCGCTACTGCTCCTGAAGCTAAGAGAGAAGCGAATGCTGGATTATTAATAGTAACATTGCATTTCTCTACTACATAAGTTGTATATGGACGATTTGTATCAGATAAGAATAAATTATTTTTCGTATTAATGGAGATGGCACAGCCTTCCAGTGAAGTGTATGGTACTTGATTATCCGCATTTGTAATACCAACTTCGCAAGTTGTATCTATAAGTTTTGATTTTGTAACTTTAATATTCATTGGACGCCCACTAAACAAATGATTTCTTAACTCGCAATTAAGAAGCTCTGACCTTGTGAACTCACAAACGTCTACATTTTGAGTATTAGGGTTTTCTGATCTGACTCGTAAATTTTCGAATCTACAACTATCATATTCTTTAACTTTAAACGTCATCTCTCTTTGTGTTAAAACCGATTTAAAGGTACATTTGCTTATTTTGTTTGCTTTTATCCATGGTGTGGTAGTCGGATTTTCTGTAAAAATAATATAATTATTATCAAATGTGCAATTATCTCCCAATGCAATGAAATCAGGGTTTACGTATTGATTGTTAGATAAAGAAACCCTATATGAATCATTAGTTAAATTCATATTACCGCCTGTGAAACTGTTGTCTATAATATTCACAAACGCCGTACTAAAATTAGAAGTCATGAGTCCAATGTTATTTTGACAGTTGTATAAGAAATTATCCTTAATAGTTGCATGCATTAAGGAATAAAGATTAATCGCTAGGTAGTCTATATTGTAAATGTGATTATGTTCTATTAAGACATCATAGCAACCAACTAAAATACCGTGATAACTTCCGTAAATTTCGTTATCTTTTATGGTACAGCTTGCTCCGTATGAATCTTCCATGTTTATTGAATAACGAGTTGGATTGTTGAAAATAGGTTTTCCATCCAAAAACCTAACCAATCCTTTTCCATTATCGCGGATTTTATTATTTATAACTTCGTTGTAATTCCCCCCTAAAGTGATACCACCCCTATGCCCATTAGAAACCTCGCATTTTTCAACAGTGTTATGGTGAGGTATACCACCAAACATAATTGTATATTGCAGATTCTTATTTACATTGTTTTCATTATAAAATTGAAGTCTAAATTTCATTGCGTTAACTGGGATTGAAATATCTGTATAGATTCTTCTTTTCTTCATAACCCCTATGAAATTGTTGTTATTATCGTAAAAGAAGATATCCAAGTCTTTACTATTTAAATTTGTTGTTTTGGCGTATCCTGCTCCAGCTATAAGAAAGGAAATAACCTTTGGTGTTAAATCTTGAGGTATGTTTAACATCTTTGTTGTGAGTGTATTCGTAGAGGTAATAGTTTGTCCAGTGTTGTAATCTAAGGCACTCAAAGTAAGACCTTGATCAAATTCTCCATAGTCAAATATCGAGTTTGAGCTAAATGAAATATTATCGCCCATATAATCGCGAACCTTACAATTTTTAACAGAACAATAATTTGAACTTTTTTGAAAGAGAACACCATACGTATTCTCCATTGCTACTTCTAAAGGATTAGAGAAACTTCTGTCGTCCCTACATCCAATTATAGTTCCACCACATAATTTAGAATTGGTGACTTTACTAAATACGATACTATTCCCTTTGAAGTTGTAATAATCAGTAGTTGTTCTATTGTCAAATGGCGATTTTTTATTAGAATCGTATATAACTTTTAATGTTGATCCATTTAAATTAAAATCTAAATTGGAAACCATAACAATCTCACGTGGGTAACATAGGGCGTAATTGCCTTTTGGAAGAATAACTTCAGAGTAATTATTAGATGCTGCAAATTGTAGCGCATTGTTTATCCCCCGGATATTCTCATCAGCTTGTATATAATCTGCATCTACATAGGGTTTAGTAGGTAACCCTTCTTTTATGCCCCACTGATTTAATTCAATTAAATAATCCAATTATTATCACCTCTTAAATTTCTTAATATAGTATATTCATTGATAAAAGAAACCGCCCCCTAAAAGGAGACGGTTTTAAAAATCATTTCACATATACATAGGCTTCGCTTGCTGTTACATAGTATGTTTTACCGCGACTATTATGAATCTTATATTGCAGCGAACCACTTACCATTACTTTTGCATACAAGTAAACTTAAAATTATTCTAAACTTTTTATATTTACATTTTTTTCTTTCTATCCCGTAATTTTAATTGGGAAAGGGAGGAAGAAAATGGTTCAAATCAAGATAACACCTGAAATGCTAGAAGAAGTCGCAAATCGTGCAAGCAATACAAGAAACACATTAGAATCAATACATAATAACTTATGTAACCAAATTGATCATTTATGTTATCAATGGATAGGTGCCTCTAATCAAAATTCCGTCCAAATGTTCAATGATGCAAAACCAAAAGCTTTTACCTCTATAAATTCGATTGTACAGGTAGAAGAAGATTTGAAGCGAATCGCTGAAAAATTTCACAATGCAGATAATCAAGATGTTATACTAGAAGAAGATACAACTATTAGTAAGCCCTCTAGTGGAGAAGAATTTGATGGTGGGAAATTAGCTCGTGATGTAGCCGGAGAATTGACTGGTGAATATGATCTCCGACGTGTTTGGGAGGGCGTAGATCCCTCAACAGGTGATAAACTTTCATGGTTGGATCGAGTGGGAGCTGGTGGAATGATGGTTCTGGGTGTTACACCGGTTGGGAAGCTCGCTAAACTTGCTAAAGGTGCTAAGATGACAGTTAAGGCTACTCGTAAATTAACACCAGCAGAACGTGCAGCAAAGAAAGGTTTTCCGGATATTAAGACGTCTCCAAATGGAGGGCCTGATTTCAAAGATACTCCTTACTTGTATCCAACTAAAGAAGGACAAAGAAATATTGTTCCAATCGAAATGACAGGTAACAGACAAAAAGATTTTAAAGAACATTATTTAACATATAACGGCGGAGAACCTGAACGCTACGTATTTGTAGATGAAGATGGAGAAGAATACATAGTGACTCAATTTATCCCTATTAAATACGATGAGGAAAGCGGAAGAAATTTAGAATATTGCCTTGATACCTTACGAGTAGGTAAGGTGCTTCCAGATTGGTTGATTCCTTTTGCAGATGAAACTGGGGGCGATCTCTATTGTTTTAGCTTAAAAGAAGGAGAAGAAGGATCGATTTACTATTGGAGTCATGAATACGAATTTGGTGAAGACCCAGAAGAACATGTTTTTTACCTTACAAATTCACTAAAAACATTTATTGATTCAATGGTCGAAGATGAATAATTCTCATACTTAATTATATCACCTTTATTAAACAGCCGTCTCCATAATAGAGACGGCTTTTACCTCCTTACTTCTTCACATATACATAGGCTTCATTTGCAGTAATAAATAATCTCAAATTCTTTTCCTTGATAGCGATACACATCATTTTCCTGTTCACAATACCCACACCATATGCGAGAAACAGCATTCCCCACTTTAATCTCCCATACGTGTTTAGACGCATTGTATTTGCATATCTCACGCGGATACCACTCAAGCATTTTAAGAAGAATCGAACCTTCCAATTCTCCTAATGTGCGACGAAGCACAAGAATATTAATACCAGGATACTTCACAGCATTCTTAAATGCATCGCCTACGATAGCAGCAGATTTCCCACCACCTGCCGCGCCACCATATAAGACTTCATCAGCCCAATACTTTTTATCTGTTGTTATGAAGTGAAAGAGTTTCTGCCGAGGTTGTGGTTTATAAGGAAATACAATCACTTTACTCATTGGATTCGGTTAAGCAGGTGCTACACCGCCCATATCTTTTAGCACTGCGAAAATAGTAGGATTTAAATCAAAACCTTTTATATAACCATCTTCAAGCATTTCAGTCACTTGTGCTGTACGGGCTAGAAACCAATATCCCTCCTCTTTTTAGGTGTCCGATTTGTCCGATAAAATCTCACACCACCTATGAGCCAAACCCTTTCCGAGTTCAATAAGAAGTGCAAGAAACATAAAAGCCACGACACTCACGCCCCATGGCTGTATATATAAATTCAAATTGGTCTTTTCGTCCTTTTTGCGGATTCTTACCGCCTTGCCCGTTCTCCGGTAACGTTTTGATAAAGGGGCTATGATCATTGATTATGAGCGCATAGATACGTTATCCCCAAATTATTCTTTTTTCAAAGAACAATTAACTGTAGGAATATCGTATCGTTGATTCCAATATAAAAAGGTACCCGATTCAGTGACCTAAATAGTGCCCTGAACAGTACCCCTAAAGTTCCATTACTTTTATACCATGCCAAGTGCGGTTGCCAAATTGATAATGCCCGATTTACGTTTTCTATAAAACTTCCCTTTCTTCATTCCAAGGACTGTGTAAATGTACTCATCATTCAACTCTTTTACACTCATATACTTCATTGCAAGAATTTTTTGTTCATCTTCATCAAGAGCTTGTTCGAAAGCTCGTTTTAATTGTCTATACTTCAACTCGTGCTTGTTCACTTGACTTAACTCTGGAAATAGTAGTTCCGCACCTAATTCTGCTCTTTCTTGCTGGTTTTGAAACCTAATTCGTAAAACTCTATATTTCTGTAACTCTTCTATCACGAAAGGGCGAATTTCTTTTTCATCTACGCGTTTAAAAAATGACAATTAATCCATACGATATGCTCTCCCTTCCGCTCCTTCTTCTTTTAATGACTTATTCCATGTGTTCTTTACACTCTTCAAGAAAATTAATTACCTCTTGAACTTCTTTTTTTGTTGGCAGAATTTCTACCACATACCCATCTGTGTTGTAAATCTCCACTTTACGTTTACGAAAATCCATGCCCAGCATTCCTTCTTCACCAAATAATTTAAAGTTGTCCGCCATGTTATGACCCTCGCTTTCCTCTAAAAGGATTATTTTGTTCAGATTCTGGATAGATGTTAATATTCTTCATAAAGGAGGTCTACTGATGAAAAATTTATGGAAGAAAGTTTCTTTAATTGCTTTCATAGTAATTGTCCTTTTAATAATTTTATACTTTGGCGGTATGTCACTTTTCTGGAACCAACCCTAAATTAAAATACACTCAAAAAACAATCTCCCCTGAATAAAACTCAAAATTCCGTCAATGCTATAGACAACCCATTTTTGAACCACATTCCATGATTGGAGCAGTTAGCTTTCGCTAGCTGCTCTTTTGTTTTCATCTAGCTCACATACAGGACATTCATACCCACCATGTTCATCATCAATTTCATGAAATGCATCAAAACCAAATCTACAATCTGGGCACTCAAACATTTCAACTTTTTCTTTAATTCTTACATTTCCATCCTTTGAATGTCTTTTCATATCCATTCCCCTTTTCTACAAAATGAAATTTTCATTCTGATTTACGCTTCACTTCTTCTATCAGCCAAGACACGATATTAAAATCATTAGCCTCAACCCTTAAGGATGTTCCGTTCAGAAAGCATTCTTTCATATCCTCAAGTAATTCTTCAGCAGCTTCAATTCGTTTCATATCCATTCTCCTTTCTACTAAAATAGCGTTTTTGTAAAAAAATCCAATGTTGTTCACTTTGTTCATGGTATAATCTGTATAATTCACTTTTTCAAGAAAGGCTAAAGTAATGAGAGAATACTTTGGTTTCATTTCAATGTTTTTAACTTCAATCGTATTTTTCGGTTATTTATCTGGGCATGGAAACGGTTATTTAATTTATTTAATACCTATCTCAATTGTTTTAGCTATATTTGCTCCGAGAGGAGATACAGCAAAAAAAATTACTTTTGCTATTTTAATAATTTTAGGTATTTTAATTGCTTGCGCATTAATTATTGGCGCTATTATTGGTGCGGGATTAGCTGAATCACAGCTAAAACATTTGAAATAATTCCATTTCTCCCAAATAAGGATTTTGTTAAAATCTTACATGCATTTAACTTTTGATATATAATGAAAATATCTATATATTAGGAGTGTTAAAAATGTCAGAAACCATAATAATCTGCCTATATATTGTTTTCGGTATAAGTGCAGTATTGGGCTTAATTAAAGAATTAAAAAAGCCAGAGAAAAACCAATTCTTGATTTTATTTGATTCTCTAATTTTGATAGCAGCTATATTTCTAGTAGCTAGTATCTTCATCTAAATTACATTACGAGAACTCTCATAGGGAGCAAAGCAGCCTAGCGAATGAACTGCACCCCAATTGTTAGACACCGTCTAACAATTGGAGGTGCAGTTTTTTATGACTAAATTTAATTCAGAACAGAAAATAAATGCTGTAATACGTTATCAAAATGGAAATGAAAGTATATGGGATATTGCGAAATCATTTGGTGCGAATTATGAAGTCGTTCGAATGTGGGTAAAGCAATTTGAATCTCACGGAATACATGCATTTAAAAAAGGCTATACATCCTATTCCATGGAGTATAAACTAGACGTACTTAATTATATGAATGAGAATGGGACGTCTCCAAATGAAACAGCCGTTATTTTTAATATTTCTTCACCTGCACTTATTAGAAAATGGCGCACTCAATTACGTACACAAGGAATAGACGCCCTTGCATCAAAGAAGAAGGGGCGTCTATCCATGACCAAAAAAATCCAAAATCAATCCAAAATCAAACACCAGCTGAAGGATCAGTCGAGGAGTTACAAGCTGAGTTAGAGCGTTTACGTATGGAGAATGCTTATTTAAAAAAGTTGAATGCCTTAGTTCAAAACAAGGAAAAATCACCAAACAAGACAAATCACAAGTAGTCTATGAACTGAGGAACGATTTTTCGGTGAAAGCACTTCTGAAATTAGCAGAGATTCCACGCAGCACGTACTATTACTGGGTAAAAAACTTTAATCGCCCAGATAAAGATAGAGAATTAAAAAACCTAATTCAAACGATTTATGACGAGCACGAAGGTCGCTATGGATACCGTCGTATTCGTGATGAATTGACGAATCAAGGACACAAAGTCAACCATAAAAAAGTTCAGCGAATCATGAAAGAATTAGGTTTGAAAAGCCTAGTTCGTATGAAAAAATATCGCTCTTATAAAGGGAAAGTAGGTAAGATTGCGCCAAATATTTTAGAACGTAACTKTATAGCTGAAAAGCCTAACGAAAAGTGGGTTACAGACATAACAGAATTTAAATTATTCGGCGAGAARCTCTATCTATCACCGATGTTAGATTTATTTAACGGGGAGATTATTACTTATACAATCGGTTCAAAACCAACCTATTCACTTGTTTCGAAAATGTTAGAGAAGTCCTTTCAACGATTAACAAAAGAAGATGAACTCTTGATTCACTCGGATCAAGGTTGGCATTATCAAATGAAGAAGTATCGTCATGCCCTACAAGAACATAAAATTACTCAAAGTATGTCTCGCAAAGGGAACTGTTACGATAATGCGGTTATTGAAAGTTTTTTTGGTATTATGAAATCTGAATTTCTTTATCTCAAAGATTTTGAGAGTATAGAACACTTTAAACAAGAACTTGAAAAATATATCGATTATTATAATCACAAACGAATTAAGGCGAAATTAAAGGGCGTGAGTCCGGTACAATACCGAACTCACGCCCTAACAGCCGCTTAATGAAATAACATGTCTAACTTTATGGGGTCAGTTCAGAAAGCTAACTGCTTTTTTTATTAAATAACTATTTTGCTCAATTTTGATTTATCATTTATCCATTCAATGTATAATGAATTAAACGCTTTAAGAAAAGAGGTTACTGCTTTGAATCAAAACGAAACAAAAGAAATCATTATTACATCACTAAAACCAATCATTCAAAACTTAGTTGACGATAATCTTTCTATACTATCGTCTAATAGCCAAATAGAGTCCGAATTAACAGAACAAGACATTATAGAAGAAATAAACTTGTACCCTGGTACTATGACTCTCCCACCAGATAACGCTTATCATAATTGGGATAAAACTATACATCTTTTCGAAAAAGATAAACCGATCAAAGTTGAAAACCTGACACTCACCGACCATCTTGATTTCGATTTATTTTTTGATAACAAATTAAGTGACTTAACTCTTCAATGCAACATTTATGAAGATAATCATTCAAACTTATCTATCAAAATTGAAAATATCCACGTGCTTTAATAATTACAGAGCCGCTATTAATAGTTGCTTTTTTGTTTAAAAAAAAGCTTTTGTTTAGTTTTCAGAATATATCTCTGCACAGTATACTGTGACTTCTTCCCCCTCAAAGTCTGGTTCGTCAGTAATTTTCCATTCGTCTTCTCCTACAAAAATATTTGTGGCGTATGGTTGAAAAACTGTTACAGGATAACCCCTATTTTCTAAAAGATACTTTTCAGCTTGTTCCACAAATTCTTTTTTATTTTTAAAATTTCTAACATCACCCAAAATTATTTGCCCATCATAATCTTCAAGGAATCCCTTAACAGCCATTTTTCATTTCCCCATTTCTATAAAATTCAAATTGGTAACAATCCAAACTGTAAAAAAATATAAATCATTTGTAAATTATTTGTGAACTTTCTGTATTTTTATGCAAAACACCTTATTATTATTGTATACTATTAAAGCAATGAAATAAATCAACTCCATTTCATGCAAATACCCTCATTAGCTAGGAGAAATCCTAGCTCTTTTTTATTAACCCTTATAGCTTCCATACAACTGCGTCTTCCGCTCGTCTATCCTTCTCTTTACAAAATAGCGCTTTTATTTATTTTTCGTTTTAATAGTAATCGGATATCTTCTTTTTTAGCTACACGTTTACGGTATTCATCAATCACTTCAATAATTTGGCCAGATGACATATCTAACTCATTTGCTGGCTTCAAATATGATTCACCTTCTAAACGACGTTTCACGATATCAGGTAGTTTCTTCGGCATTCCATCAAAACTTGGTGCTAAACCACTAACAATAAATGCATCAATCACTTCACGATCTGCTTGCTCTTTCTCTTCGCGCGTTTGAATTTTTTCTTCTGGGATATCAAAGTCCGCTTCCATTTGTTCAAAAGCTGGTTTAACTTCTTGTACAAGCCCTTTATCATCCACTTCATATTGTGTAACTGGCTCATTTGTTTTTGCATTAAGTGTTACATTGTAATTAACCGTTAACGATTCAAGAGACACGTCCACTTTCATATCAATCATTTCAGATAAAGCATCTAATTTACCGTTTAATGAGCTGTTTGTTACTTCCAAAACAATTTATTTCTTACCATCTGGTTTAAGGTTTACTTTCTTTAAAGTTGGTTTGAATTCGATATATGACATACAATCCGCTCCCTTTTTATTTGGCTTGTTTTAGTTTTTTTGCTCTTTTCTCAGCTCTTTGCAATTTGTTGTACTCATCCAATGTGATATAACCACCATATTTTTGGACATGCTTTAATGGAATGAGCTGCAAATGTGGGTACTTGAATTCGAACATTTTTCTTTTTACTGCAAATGTTTCTGTTACCATACCCTTGATATCAATGACTTCCACATCACCATTTGGCAAATAGACCATGAAGTCCGCTATATATGTAATTGCTTGAAAGTCTTTGCCGTTTTTCTTAAATGCTGGTTGCAAATTAAAAACCGGTTGTAATTCAAATCCATCTATTTCCCCAGAAGCATGGCGCAGCTTTAATCCCTGGTAATAATTCGCTTCCGCTTTCGAATCAAATATATGACCATCAATCTCAAGATTATAAAAAATTAAAAGCTTTTATGGATGATTTTGAAGCTAGAAATCCATATACTCCTGGTGATAGCTATGCTCAAGGTAGTGTACGTATGCAAAGATTCAATGATACTCTTAGAGATGCAAAATTAACAAATGTCTATCAAGAATTTATTAGAATCTCATATTACAATCATTATCCTGAACCAGGATAATATAAGTTTATAAAATAAGTTTTGATTATTTTATCTTTGCCCAATTATCTAGTCACCTAATTTTGAATGTATAATCCAAATTTCTTTACTAAAAAGACCACTCAAATCTGAGTGGTCTTTTAGTCTAAAACCATTAGGTTTACAATGTAGTTCAATACGTTTTTTTCGGAACAATTAAACTAACCTGCCCTCTCTGTAATAATCATAAACAAGTTTTAAGGTTACATTTATCCGACTCTACTCCTTAAGTTTCTTATAGCTATCCCGTGCAATATTAAGAAAAAATGTGCCGTTTCAAGATTATTTATTTTGAAAGGCAAACTATAAAAGGTACTGAATTCTCATATAACGAGAATCCCGCACCTTTTCATTGATGTAACTACAGTTCTATCTCTTCTTCATCACTTTTTACTGCTCCACATAAACAGACTTAACAATCGTACGATTATATGGCTTTCCTTCCTTATTCACTCCTTTTATATCAATCGTTACGTTATAAACACCTGGCTGTTTTATATTTTTTAAAGCCCCTGTAAAAGTAGTTTTATTTAATGTTTGTATTTCATTTGATTCAGATATTACCTTCCCTTCTTTATTCATTACTCGTACTGTTAATGAAAGGTCCCCTTTCATTTCCGAAGCAGCAGGTGATTTTTTTAATTCATATTGTGTTTTGTTTATCTTAATTTTTGCTGGCATGTTTAAAACAAATGGAGCCTCTTTTTTGTAATCTGTTACAATCATGTATGCATCTTTCTGCTTTGTTGCCATCATTTTAACATGCCAATCTCCTACTTCCATTCCATCGAATTTAAATGTTCGTATGGTCGCTCCTTTAAAAAAGGATTCCCCTTCACCAGTAGCTATTGCACTATCTTTATTTGTGTACACTTTTCCAGTTGGAGATAGAAGTTGTATTTCTACATCCGAGGAAGCTGTTAAAACCGTCACTACTCCTTCTGCTTTCTTATCAACTGCGAAGGTTTGATCTTCCCACTTATTTTGCAGTAATTCACCGCCTAAAATATTTTGGTTAGAAGTTGTATTTAACTCATCTACCTTTTCATAAGAATCATAATTTGAAGCTAACGGAGCTATTGCTGCACTTGCGGTACGTAAATAAGGTTCAATTCGTGAAAAAACAGCTGATCCTTTTCGAATATTATCATGATCAAATCTCGAGTCTGTAAATAAATGTGTTCCATATGGTAACCTTGTGCTCCATTCATTCACTAAACCATCGTTAGATCCATATGAATATAAATATAAACCTCCCATGGATAACGCTGAAAAGACTGGACCCCAGCTCGTCCCTGCAACTGTATAATAGCGATTTAATTTAACTGCTGGATTATTATCTATAAGAGAACGAAATTGCGCCATCTCACCCGTTTGCAATGAATACGTACCATCATCTTTTTGGCCTAACAATGAAGCAAGCCACCCTGCCCACCAACTATACGATAAATCTGCCAAATTAGATCCGTAATGCGGAGAAGCAAGCGTAACAACATTTCCGACGAAGCGATTTGCTCCATATCCGACAAGCGCCGCTTGCGTATCAACGCCTCCTTTACTATGAGCAACAATATTCACTTTTTTACCGAAATGGTTATAAATTTCTTCAAGTTTTTGTGCTAATAGTTTCCCGTTGTCCCATTGACTAGCAGAACCTTTTCCAGCTGCATCATAAAGCTGAATAAAAACGGTTTGATAACCGGCTTTAAAAGCGTAATCGTACATATCATTTATGTCATGATAAACCGTTTTTCCATACCAGCTATCAGCACTTCCATTCCTTCCTTGTACAAAAACAACAGGAGGTTTTTTTTCATCATAATTCAAAGGTTTCTCCCCTAAAAACCAATCTCCCGGAGTAAATACTTCTGTATCCGGAAACCCTTTCCCATTTGTTTTTACAACTTCGGCTTCCACATGAATACTAACAAACATAGGAGTCATGATAAAAAATACAATAAGTAACGCCATACACCTTTTCATAATTCGCATTGAACCCCTCCTTTTTTGAAAGATGGCGCTTTTTTATATCACTATACCTTCCTATCCTAATGACGGCTACATTTCTCAAGCTCTTATTCTATAAAATTTATTTAATCAATTATTTGTACAATACATATCAGCAAGGTTTTAATAGCGCCATACCTTTCTTAACAAAGGTTATTCTTTCTATATTTATCAATCCCTTTTTAAAATAAGGGATTAAAATTTTTCTCAATAAAAACTTGTAAAATATAGTAAATTGATATGTATATTCGAGATTTATATTGTATACATACTGAATCCAACAATAATTATGCAATCCACTTATTTGATAGAAATCAAACAGAATATATATTTACTTTAAATCTAATTGAAGAAGAAGCAAATCATATACAAATAATTATTATGGAGGATGAAGATTCCTCTTTTAATAAAGAAGGACTTGTATGTAACCTGCTTCATCATACTTCTGTATCATTAACGAAATGGATTGATACAGAAACATACTAAAGGACGAAAAATATGAAGAAAAGACTTTAGAAGGATGCTAGTTTCATAGCTTTTTCAAACAATAAAGCAGATTCTTTATGACGAGAATCTGCTTTATTTATAAATTATGACAGACTTTTCCCTCTTACAACGTCCCTTTCATGATTAATCCTAAAATAGCTAATAAAATTTTCAAGTGTTAGATATCTAAGAAGTAACACTCAGAAAAACATTTCAGAATCTCTCATCTTTAAGCAAAACGTAGATTGTGAGTAGTTCATAGCTCAACGATATATTCATCATCATATTTATCGTATTGTAAGTCTGCACCTATCTTTCGTTCTGTTATTTGATCTTTCAAAAATGGTGCTTCTCCATTCTTCCTTACCGCAATTTCAATTCCATATTTTTTTGTTAAGTAAGCTAATTCCACTAAAAACCACTCTCGCCGTAATTCTACTGGCAAATCGTACGTCCGTTTTCTCATATATACTGCACCTCATTTATTTTCATGATTAAAAAGAGTACCAACTCTATTTTGAATACTCTTTTACACTCTCTGATAAAACTCATTAATCTAGGTTAATGAAATACTATAATATATGCATGTCCTTTTTAAACTGTGCTACTCTAAAAATAACAAAATAAAAACTATCGTAATACTACTATACTTACACAAAAATCATAATTAAGTTTACATAATAATATTATTGAAACAAAAAGAAAGTGAGGGGCCCCTTCACCTTCTTACTATCTTAAAATAATCTTAAGAACATCTTGGTACACCTAACGCTAAAAATAATCCTGCTACACCTGCTGTGATTGGTACTTTCAACGTAATAACATCATCTACTTTTGTTACTAAAAAGTAAACATTACCTTCTTGTAACACACAAGTTACTAACAATTGGAATTCCATTCATATCCCCTCCTTTCAGACGAGATACTATAATCTATGAGATTCTTTTCAAAAGGTAATAGGAAATAAATCTATTTTTCTCTATATAACAAATAATTGTTTTATTTATTAAAAACAATATTTATTTTCTTATTTTATCGAAAATCGTGTAATCCCCAATAAATTCCTATATAATCAATAGAGAAAATCTTACAAATGGAGGTATTAAAATGGTAGTTTTGAGTAATATTGGTGCTGCTTTATTTTTAATTGCTATAATTCTTTCCATCTTATGCATCATTTCATTCTTTAAGAAAAACGGCAAAGCGATGAAGTATGGTCAACCTGCTATTATTCTTTTTATGATTTCAATTTTAATGGTACTGACTGCTGCTACAACATCTGACCATCCAGTAATCGAGTTTTTTGCTATTTTAAGTTTCATCTTATTCATATTCTTCTTTGTGCTAGCAATACTATCTGTTATTAAGAAAACTGGTGTAGCAAAAAAACAATTTTTAATTACAGCTGTTTTGTTTATCGCTTTTGTAACATTAATAGGAATTTCAGGTCCTTCCCCTGAAAAAACAACAGCGACAAATAAAAAAATTGCATCTAATACTGAAGAGAAAAAGGATAAAGAAAAGAAAGAATCTGACGAAAAAGTACGCAAGCAAGAGGATGAAAAAAGTCAAGCTGAAGAGCAAGTTCATAAACAGCAAAAAGATGAGAAACGTCAAGCTGAGGAACAAGCTCGTAAACAGCAAGAAGATGAGAAACGTCAAGCTGAGGAACAAACTCGTAAACAGCAAGAAGATGAGAAACGTCAAGCTGAAGAACAAGCTCGTAAACAACAAGAAGAACAGCAACGTCAAGCCGCAGAACAAGCTCGTAAACAACAGGAAGAGCAGCAACGTCAAGCGCAACGTCAAGCCGAGGAGCAAGCCCGTAAACAACAGGAAGAACAAAAAACTCAGCAAACCCAAACACAACCTGCAGCAGGAAACAATAGTAATACATACTATAAAAATTGTGATGCAGTTAGAGCAGCTGGGAAAGCTCCTTTATATAAAGACCAACCAGGATATAGTAGTAAACTAGATCGCGATGGCGATGGCGTTGCGTGTGAAAGATAGTACTAAAAAAGAAGCTCATCATAAGCTTCTTTTTTATTTTTGAGGTGGCTATTACCGCCCTCCAATAGCAAGATGAAAGAAGTAATGTTGTAATTAACACATGATAAGTGATGTATATCACCACGTAGCTTCAAAATTATTGATATTCTTGATCTAGATATTAAATTTAAACTTTATGGAGGCATTCATATGGAACATACATTTACTGAGACTTCTATTATTGGTGATATTGTCACACAATTCCCAAAGGCTAGTGATCTTTTTAAATCATATAGAATAGATTTTTGCTGTGGTGGTAATAGACCACTTATTGATGCTATTAATGAGCGGAATTTATCAGCAGCAGCGGTTATTACAGAGTTAAATACTCTTTATCATAAAACAAAACTATTAAACAAATCCGAAATTGATTGGAAAACCGCTTCTTATCGCAAATTGATTGACTATGTTATAAATAAGCATCATCACTATTTAAATGAAGAGTTACCACTGTTAAGTCCATATGTGACAAAAGTATTACGCGTTCATGGAGCAGATCAGCCTCATTTGGCTCAAATTCACAAGTTATTTCATGAATTAAAAACTGAATTAGAACAGCATTTAATTAAAGAAGAAACTGAAGATTTCCCATTAATTTTAGCATTTGAACAAAATCCAACTGATGAAAATTATGCAAAATTACGCAAAGTAGTGGACGAATTGGAAAATGAACATAACCACGCTGGCAATATTATTAAAGATCTTCGTAAGGTTACAAATGACTTTAATCCTCCAGAAGGAGCTTGTGGTACTTATCGTCTCGTTTACCAGCGACTTGAAGCCCTTGAATCTGATTTGTTTCAGCATATTCATTTAGAAAATAATATTTTATTTCCACGTGCAATTGCAAAAGCTTAAATAAAAAACAGGATATGAGTAAAAAATGCTCATGTCCTGTTTTCATAATACTTTTGGAATGTATACATAAAAAGGTTCACTTTCCACACAATCTCCTCTCTTCGCAAACGCTCTGGAACAAGATCCTCCGCAAACATATCGAAGCCCACAAACTCCATACTATCTTTTATACTTGCCCAGATTACGCAAGCGAGAGTTTCGATAAATACCAGCTAGTGGTGTTATTTGAACATTCCCAGCTTTGATCGATAATAACCCACTTAGATATACATCTCCAATATGAAAAATAAATACAAAACCGTTTCCATCATTCACTCCTTTTGGAGCACGTCCAAGTCCATCAATTTGCCCCGTCATACCATTATCGATTATATTCAAATTATAAAGTTATATACATATTCATGTTGTGAGATACATTACGAATGAAATTCCCAGTATAAAGCAAAAATTTTATCAGTGGCGCTTTCTTCTCCTTCTATTGAGAATTGGCCTCAACTATTCTTTAAATCTTAAGGTTGTGGTCTTACTACCCGCGAATAGCTGGATAAATTAACGCCATACTTCCTTATGATATTTATAACGCTTTTTCATTTTGTGAAAAATGTTCACACTTTCTCTCACTGTTTCATAGAACAGCTTGATATAATTTTATTTATAGAAGGATTATACCTGAAATGATTAAGGAGTTGTATATATGAAAGAAGAAATGATCAAAAAACATTTACGAGATGTCTTCCTCTTTAAAGAACTTTCAGAAGAAGAGCTTCAGCCTATTGTAGATATTTCACGATTACGAATGTATAAAGCAAGGTCATTTGTATTTATGCAAGGCGATCCACTTGACCGTGTTTTTTTTATCCACTCAGGTAAAGTAAAAATTCAAAAAACAGATGCAACTGGAAAAGAGCAAATTATTGCTGTACTTCAAGCCGGAGAAATGTTTCCACACGCTGGGTTCTTTCGACGAGGTGTCTTTCCAGCTCATGCCGAAATAATTGAAACTGCGCAATTAATCGTTACTCCAATCGCCGATTTCGAGAAAATTTTGATTCAGTACCCTGAATTATGTATTAAATTGTTTAAAATTCTGGGAGAAAAAATTGTGGATCTTCAGAACCGATTAGAAGAACAAATTCTTCATGATACGTATGAACAAATTATTATGTTATTACTTCGCTTATGTAAATCAAATGGTATACAAGTAAATCATACATATACATTAAAAACTCAATTTACAAATCGAGAGCTCGCCAATATGATTGGAACATCAAGGGAAACAGTTAGTCGCACAATTAGTCAGTTAAAACGAAGAAAATTAATTGATCTTGATGAAAGCAGCTGTTACATTATTGATCCCAATACTTTAGAAGAAGAAATTCTTTGAAAAAATACTAATCATTTTATTAATAAAGTGAAACTTTTCTCAGTGGAGGGTTCTTCATCCCCAACTGATTATTCCTCCTCACCAATCAGTGATTTTACGAGCAGTAATCCTCCCTAACTTCTTTACTTTCACTGAATTTTGAGGTGAAAGTATTACTTCCTGCAAATAACAAGACAAAAATTTCTCTTTATCATAGGGAGTGTTCCTCTTTTGAATTCTATATCCTAGCATTTCTTTTTACACAGCGTACTCCACTAATTCTCCTTAAGTTTTCTCTCCGAATTTTCTACTTGAATTAAGCGTAATAATGAACTGAACTCTCTAAAATCATACGTGTGATTTTACTCACACCTTATTCATTATCCTTATGCTACATTATTATTGAGAATTACTATCACTAATCTTCGAGGTAAGAATGATGATAAAAATGATTGATTTTAGTCAAACAGTTGGCGATTTGGTTACCCAATACCCTGAAATCATCCCTATCTTAAAAAAACTAGGCTTTGAACATATAACGAAACCCGGCATGCTGCGAACAGCTAGCCGGGTAATGACTATTCCAAATGGATGCCGGATGAAAGGAATTTCGTTTGATCTCGTAACAAAAGCGTTTGAAACTAATGGATTTAAAATTAAAGAATAGAGGCGAATCCTTATGAGTGAAATAATTAACAATCGTGAACAAGAGAATATGAATGAATTTGAACGTCAAGCAATCTTAAAAGAAATTATTATAGGTCTTCATAATGGGAAAAATGTTGAAGAAGTAAAGGCTCAATTTGAAGAAGCTGTTGGTAATATTACCGTTGCGGAAATTTCAAAGCTTGAACAGGCACTTATGGACGAAGAAGGAATTCCAGTGGAAGAAGTTCAACGTTTATGTTCCGTTCATACAGCTATATTTAAAGGGGCCATTGAAGAAATTCATGGATTAGATCAATCTGAAGAACAACCTGGGCATCCAATTCATACATTTAAGCTTGAAAACAAAGAAATTGACCTACTTATTAACTTCAAAATTCAACTTCACTATGAACAATTCGAAAATGAAGATAGTGAAAAAAACGTTTATAAACTAATAGAAGATTTAAATCTATTATTAGATGTAGATAAACACTACAGTCGCAAAGAAAATTTACTTTTCCCTTATTTAGAAAAGTACGGTATTTATGGGCCAACACAAGTAATGTGGGGAATCGATGATGTTATTCGCAATGCCATTAAAGAGGCAAAACTAAAGCTAATAAACTATAACGGAGATAAACAGTCCGTTTTAGATAATATCAACTTCGTCATTCGTGAAACAACTGAAATGATTTTTAAAGAAGAAAATATTTTACTTCCGATGGCGCTTCAAACTCTTACGGAAGACGAATGGGTTAAAATCGCTCATGAAAGCGATGGAATTGGCTATTGTTTAACAGGTCCTGCGGGTGTATGGAAGCCTGAAAGAAACGTGATACAAGAGAAAGAAGCTATGTCCGAAGGATTTATTCGATTAGAAACAGGGATGCTATCTTTAAAACAATTAGAACTGATGTTGAACCACTTGCCTGTGGATATTACGTACATTGACAAGGATGATGTTGTCCGCTATTTCTCTCATGGAAAAGAGCGAATATTTGCTCGCACAAAAGCCATAATTGGTAGAACAGTCCAAAACTGCCATCCTCCAAAAAGCGTTCATGTCGTTGAAAAGCTCTTGGAAGATTTCAAATCTGGAAATAAAGATTGTGAAGATTTTTGGATTAAATTTAAAGATAAATATGTATATATTCGCTATTTTGCTATACGTAGTGAAAATGGAGAATATATGGGTACCCTTGAATTCACACAAAACATCAATCAAATTCAAGGAATTCAAGGAGAAAAACGTATTCTTTCATAAAGTGAAATTTTGATCAGTAGCGTTTTCTTCATCCCCTACTGATTATTAGCCCTCACGAATCGGAATTTTGCGGGCAGCCCCTCACCTATCTCCTTTACTTTCCCTAGAATCTTGAGGTAGGGGTTTACTGCCCGCAAATAGCGGGATAAACGAACATTTCTTTAGTTTCCACTTTTCACACAAAAGCCGAATTTTAACAATTTGTGAACCATCAAAAAAATGTGACAAATATCACATCTTCCATTTTTTTTATATCCTATAATGAAAACACAAATCTTTGTTCAACTTTTCACATTAAAAAGGGGAAATGAATATGAAAAAACGTTTGGTGATGATTGGAAATGGTATGGCTGGGATACGCTGTATTGAAGAAATTTTAAAACATGATAGTAATTTATACGATATTACCATTTTTGGAGATGAACCACATCCAAACTACAATCGTATTATGCTCTCTCATGTCTTACAAGGCAAAACAAATATGCAAGATATCATTATGAACGAATATAGTTGGTACGAAGAAAATGATATAACTTTATATACAAACGAAAGAGTACAAAGTATTGACCGGGAAAAACAAGTCATTGTAACAGAAAAGAAACGCACTATTCCGTACGACAAACTCATTATCGCAACAGGCTCTAGTGCCTTTATTTTACCTGTTGCAGGTTCAAAGCTGCCTGGTGTGACAGGATTTCGAACAATTGAAGATACACAATTTATGATAAATGCCGCTAAAGAATATAAAAAAGCAATTGTCATTGGCGGTGGCTTACTTGGTTTAGAAGCTGCACGAGGCCTCATTGACTTAGGACTGAACGTACATGTTGTTCATTTAATGCCGAGCTTAATGGAGCAACAACTAGATTCCAAAGCTGCTTCCTTACTGCGTGAAGATTTAGAAGCACAAGGTATGAAGTTTCTTATGGAAAAGAAAACGCTGAAGATTCTTGGTACAGATCATGTTGAGGGTATTCAATTTGAAGATGGTGAAATTGTAAATTGTGATTTAATCGTGATGGCTGTTGGAATACGTCCGAATACCCAACTAGCAAAAGATGCTGACTTAATTGTAAATCGCGGTATTGTAGTCAATGACTATATGCAAACAAATGATAAATCAATTTATGCGGTTGGAGAATGCGCAGAACATGACGGTATTTCATATGGACTTGTTGCACCACTTTATGAACAAGGTACAGTATTAGCGAAACATATAACAAATTTACAACCTGACGGATATGCAGGCAGTATTGTCGGTACACAATTGAAAGTTGCAGGGTGTGATTTATTCTCTGCTGGCCAAATTTATGAAGCTGATCAAACAAAAGCAATTTCCATCTTTGACGAATGTAAACGTTCCTATAAAAAGGTATTAATTCGTGACAATAAAGTCGTTGGTATTGTTTTATATGGTGATACTGCTGATGGCACACGGCTCTTTAGCATGTTAAAGAAAAAAGAAGACATACAAGAATATACACCAGCTTCTCTTCTTCACAAAGCTGGTGAAGAAAGTGGACTTGACGTTGCAAATATGAGTTCCGATGACACTGTTTGCGGATGTAACGGTGTTACAAAAGGAGCAATTGTTCATGCAATTTTAGAACAAGATTTAACAACTTTTGAAGAAGTAAAAGGATGCACCAAAGCCGCAGGGTCTTGTGGTAAATGTCGTCCACTTGTTGGACAAATTTTATCTCATACACTTGGAGATGCATTTGATGCATCTGCACAATCTGTTGGTATGTGTGGATGTACAACTTTATCGCGTGATGAAATCGTAGCAGCAATTCATGAGAAAGGTTTAAAATCACCAAAAGAAGTACGAAATGTCCTTGGTTTTGCACATGAAGATGGCTGTTCAAAATGTCGACCTGCATTAAACTACTATTTACGTATGGCTATTCCAGAAGAATATGTAGACGATAAATCATCCCGTTTCGTTAATGAAAGAATGAATGGTAACATCCAGCATGATGGTACATTTTCTGTTATTCCACGTATGTATGGAGGCGTTACAACAGCAGATGATTTAATGAAGATTGCCGAAGTTGCAAAAAAATATGACGTTCCTCTCGTGAAAATTACAGGCGCGAGTCGAATCGGCTTATATGGTGTTAAGAAACAAGATTTATCAAAAGTATGGGCTGACTTAAATATGACTTCTGGATATGCCTATTCAAAATCTCTTCGTAATGTAAAATCATGTGTTGGTTCTCGCTTCTGTCGTTTCGGTACACAAGATTCATTAGGACTTGGTATGCTCCTTGAACAATCATTAGAAATGGTGGATACACCTCACAAAATGAAAATGGGTGTAACGGGTTGTCCACGTAACTGTGCTGAAGTACTTACGAAAGATTTTGGCGTTGTTTGTGTTGAAAATGGATTCCAACTTTATATCGGCGGAAATGGTGGTACGGAAGTACGTGAAGCGGACTTTGTAATGATTGTCCCTACTGAAGACGATGTACTTCGCATCGCTACAGCTTACGTGCAATATTATCGTGAAACTGGTATTTACGGGGAGCGGACCGCCTACTGGACAGAACGATTAGGCTTCGATCACATAAAAGAAATACTACAAGATACAAACATGGTCACTATGTTAAATGAGCGTTTCCAAACAGCTCGTAGCACATATAAAGAAGCATGGGGACAAGCACTAGAAACAAAGTCATTAAAAGCTATGTATGAAGTAGAAACTGTTAAATAAGGAGCTGTGATCCATATGATACAAGCGAAAGAAAAAATAAAAGTTATGCGTGCAGAAGACCTTCCTATTCAAATCGGTAAAGAGGTACAAATAAAAGACATGTCTATCGCCCTATTCCGCCTTTCAAATGGCGATATTCGTGCTGTAGAAAATCGTTGTCCTCATAAAAATGGACCATTAGCAGAGGGGATTGTATCTGGAGAATTCGTCTTTTGCCCGCTGCATGATTGGAAAATTTCATTGGTAACAGGTGAAGTTCAAAAACCTGATGATGGTTGTATTCAAACGTATGAAGTAGAAGTTATTGACGGAGATATTTATATATACCTGTAATTTACATTTACATAAGGAAGCCTCCCATGGCTTCTTTTTAAGCAAAAACAGATGAGGTGCGAAGATGAATGGATATGTATATTTAGTTGGTGCAGGACCAGGTGATGAAGGGCTCATTACAAAAAAAGCGATAGATTGCTTAAAGCGCGCAGATATTGTCTTATATGACCGCTTATTGAATCCTAACTTCCTTAGCTATACAAAGCCAACATGCGAACTTATTTATTGCGGAAAAATGCCAAAAAATCATACTATGCGACAAGAAATGATTAACGCTCACCTACTTCAATTTGCCAAAGAAAAGAAAATAGTTGTCCGCTTAAAAGGCGGAGATCCATCTATTTTTGGCCGGGTTGGTGAAGAAGCAGAAACTTTAGCAGCAGCGAATATTCCATATGAGATTGTACCAGGTATTACATCTAGCATAGCCGCTAGTACATATGCAGGTATCCCCCTCACCCATCGTGACTACAGTAATAGCGTAACATTACTAACTGGGCATTCAAAAGGTCCTATAAGCGATCATGGAAAGTACAGTTCCCTCCAAAATAGTGATACTGTTGCCTTTTATATGGGCATAAAAAACTTACCAACTATTTGTGAAAGCTTACTACAAATAGGAAAGAAAAAAGAGACACCAGTAGCAGTAATTGAATGGGGTACAACTGGAAAGCAGCGCGTTGTCACAGGAACACTATCAACGATTGTTCATAACGTCAAAAGCGAAAATATTTCTAATCCTTCGATGACGATTGTTGGTGATGTCGTTTCTCTGCGAAAACAAATCGCTTGGAAAGAACGTAAACCATTGCATGGCAAGAAAGTTTTGTTTGCATCTGCAACAAATAAAACAAGTTCAATGAAACAACTGTTACAAGAGTCTGGTGCAGAAATATATCAAATTCCAACTTTCAAAAAGGAAGAATACACATTAACCTCTGAACAAATCAATGAAATTTTTAGCGTTGATCGCCTTGTATTTTGTTCAGCTGAAAGTGTAGAGATCTTGATGCAGTCATGCACTAACCATCATAAAGATATTCGTTCGTTACAGGCAGAATTGCAGTATATGAACCTTCTTGCTCAAGAAAAACTTATGCAGTATGGATTGTTGAGTAAGCCTGCAGAGTTTTCTACCAAAACAACTGTTTATTTAGGCCGAAATATTAATCGAATTGCTTTCATTCAAGAAAAAATTGGTGCTGGATCTTATATAATGACTCATGAATATAAAATTGATTATCGCTTCGATGAAATTCATTCACGTATGCTTTCTGAATTCTCATGGGATAGCATTGTATTTGAAGGACGTGCTTCAATTGATACGTTTCTAGCAGAAGTAAAGCGTCTTGGCTTTATGCATATTCTTACTCTTCCATTCTCGTATACTGATGCTCCAACTTTGCAATATGCGAATAAAGTCGGGTTTCATAACGTAGATCATCAATTACAAGAAATTATTATGAAGAAAGACATGGTGGCACAATGAAAGGAATTGTATATGTTGGACACGGTAGCCGCCTGCAAAAAGGAAACGATCAATTCATTCACTTTATTCAATCAGTTATGAAAGAACGTAACGAAAGTATTCAAAAAATAGCTTTTCTAGAGCTAGCAACACCAACTATTCAGGATGCGGTTACAGAAACAATTCTAGAAGGAGCAACTGAAATCATGATAGTCCCTGTTTTATTATTTGCAGCTGCTCACTATAAGCGGGATATTCCTTTTGAAATAGAGCAAATACAAAAGGAATATCCACACATAACATTTTCAGTTGCACCGCCTTTTAGTACACATCCATATATGATCGAACTTGTAGTAAAACGGATACGTGAAGCTATGCCAATACAAGGTAGTAAAGTGCTACTTGTCGGCCGAGGTAGTAGTGATCCTCAGCCCATATATGAATTACAACAAATTGGAACAGCTGTCGCACGAAAACTCGGTATGTCAGTATCTTGTTGCTTTTTAGCAAAGGGAACCCCTTCTTTTACTGATGAGCTCCAAAATATAACATCATCTGCTTCACATGTATATATCATGCCATACCTTCTCTTTACCGGCTTATTGCTTCAAAAAATTAAACTACATGGAAAAAACTATGCTAACGTTACAACTTGTAACTGTCTTCAGTTTGATACATATATGAAGTCGGCGTTATTAGAGCGAATGGAGGATTGTGTGTATGTATAGCATGAACCCTCTTATGTTTAATCTAGATAAAAAAGTTATCGTTATTATTGGCGGAGGTAAAATCGCATATCGAAAAGCGGCTGGATTAAGGAATACAGGTGCTACTATCACTGTTGTCAGCCCCGAAATTTGTGAAGAAATGAAGAAACTTTCCTATATTACATGGAAGCAAAAAACTTTTACTAATGATGATATTAAAGATGCCCATCTTATTTATGCGGCAACAAATCAACATACTGTAAACATGATGGTCAAACAGGCCGCCCATGATTTCCAATGGGTTAACGTTGTAAGTGATGGTACAGCATCATCTTTTCACACACCCGGTGTCATTCGAAATGATGAATATGTTGTCAGTATTTCAACTTCAGGTAAAAATCCATCGTTTACAAAACGGATGAAACAAGAGCTAACATCTATCCTTCCTAAGCTTATAAAAAAATTATCTCGTACTCACAAACGGTAAATTATCCCTTGCTGGAAAATCATCTAAATTGGGACAAACCTTTCCCCTGGAAAGATTTGTCCTTTTTGATTAATTTCTTATCTTTCATTTCTTTTAGTATGGAAGACTCTGAAAATAGTTTGTATCTAATTCTTTATTCGCTATGGAGATCTTACTACTCGCGAATAGTCGGATAAATCGCTTTGTTTTCTCGCAAAATTTCATTCGCTCTCATTTGAACAACAAAAAAACTTGCTGCTTTTAGAATGAACAGAAAGGTTTATATGCGTATATCAACAGTATCCCTTCCTCTCATCTCTCAAAGCATTTGCTTTGCAGGAATTAACACCGTTTCAACGCAAAATTGGACGGTTGCTAGGTTTCACAAGATACTGCCCCTCCACCTCTCTTGATAAGCGAAATCAGATTTCATTTTCGTCTGATTTAATATTTATGAAATGTTCTATATTTTATGGATCGAACGTTATTAATATACATTCGTTATTTTAATAGGGATTTTCTTTTTAAAAAAACTTCAAAATATTTGCTTGATGAGTGTGACCCGCTACCCCTATTTGAAAAGACTGAAATTCAAGCATATACCGAACCCATTTTTTAATAATAAGAAAAAAGGATGCCTGCACTAGACATCCTTTTTTTCTTATTAATTATTATTTAATATCACTAACAGCTTCTCTTGGCTATACATCCACACTGTAATGATTAAACAAGCAAGTGCTACTTCTGACAACGCCATAAATCCAATGGCATAATGACCTGTTAGTTGGAATAGTAACGTTAAAATTAATGGTGGGAAGAATCCTCCTAGTCCACCTAAAGCTGAAACAACTCCATTTACAATCCCTGCTTGCTTAGAAAAGTACATTGGAACCAGTTTGAAGATTGTTCCATTTCCAATTCCTGCACAGAATGCAACAAGTAGGCAACCAAATGTATATACATTCATGCTAGGCATAAATGATAAAATAATACCCGATAGTGTTAAACCGATAAATACAAAGATTAATATTTTAAATGGATTAAATTTATCACCAAGCCACCCTCCAATTGGGCGCATTATTGTTGCTAATACGATAAATCCAGCTGTCCGCATACCTGCGTCTACTTTTTCTAATCCGAAGTGAGATACTAAAAAGTTTGGTAAATATACTGTGAATGCAACAAATGATCCAAATGTTAAAAAGTAGAAAATACATAAAAACCAAAGTTTTTCATTTTTATAAACACCTTTTATTTGTTCCATTAATGGTGTATTCACCTTTTTTTCCTTACGATCACCTAATAAAAAGTTCATAAGTGCAAATGCTGCAAGTAAAACTAAATAACACTGTACTGTTGTTCTCCAGCCAAATGAAGTTGCAATTACAGGTGCTAAGAATGAAGTAATTGCTGTTCCGGCGTTACCTACACCATAAATACCATTTACAAAACCGTGACGCTCTTTTGGAAAGTATTTTGGTAAAGAAGTTACTCCTACAGAGAAAACAGCTCCACCAATTCCTACAAATAAACCACCAATAATTAAATCCATCATAGAATTTGCAACACTAATATAAAAGACAGGGAATAATAAAAGAATAAAACTAACAAAGAACAATTTTCTTGCTCCGTAACGATTTGTCCAATAACCAATTGGAATGCGAAGAATAGAACCTAAAATAACGGGTACCGCTGTAACCATAGAAATCTGCCCAGCAGTTAATGGAATATCCGCTTTAATATATGGCATTAATGATGATAAAATGACCCATACCATAAAACCGATAACTAGATTAGAAGTTTGTAAACTTAATTGAAAATTAGGACTTTTCATCCTGTTCCCTCCTATGTATGCATAGTTATATTCATTCCCTCCAGTCTAATCACGTACTAACATGATTAGACTGAAAAGAATCAACCACCACTTACTGGCGGAATCATTGCTACGACATCACCAGTTTGAATTATGTCATCTTCATTTGCGTATTCTTCATTTACAGCGATCATAATCTGATTTGAAATTGCTACGTTGTATTCTTTTACAAGAATATCCTTTAGCTCAGCAACCGTAATCTTTTCACAATCTATTTGCAACGCTGGCTTACTTATCTCTTCTTGCAAATGTGCAAATAATAATACTTCTATCATTTTCTCATCTCCTTTCCAGGCTCACCATTTACATATGCTGCCTTCTCTAACTGATCACCTATCCATGACTTACCATCTTCCCAAAATTCTTTTTTCCAAATCGGAACAATTTGTTTAATTTGTTCCATAATATATTTATTCGCCTCATAGGCTGCTTTCCGATGTGGTGTAGAAACAGCGACAACAACGGCAAGATCAGAAATTTCCAATCTACCAATGCGATGTGTAATTGCTACATGTGTACCAGGCCACTTCCCTTCTACTTCGGCACCAATTTTCGCAAGCTGTTTTTCTGCCATTGTCTTATAAGCCACATACTCTAAATATAGCGTACGGCGCCCTTTCGTAAATTCTCTGACAGTACCAATAAAAGTTGTAACTGCGCCACACTCACGCCGAATTACTTTACTTGTAACTTCTTCAATCGAAATAGGTGTATCAATTACTTCATAATACGTATGTGTCATCTTGCACCTCTCATCTTTGTCTAAATCATTTCTTACACAGATCATTGAATGGAGTCATAATCCGCCGAAGAGCCCTCAATCTATTTTTCTACTATTTGTATGAACAAAGTGGTTCTTCCCATGGCCATTCACTTCCTAAGTTCGATTCTAATAACAGTACCGAAACAGTCATCCCTGCTTCAAACCCTCTTGTCCCGCCCGGCAGGACGATGAATGCATTCGCATCTGCAAGAGAAGAAATTGCACTTGATTTATCTAAACCCACTGGCGTAACTTGCAATTGACCATTTACAATGTTTACGCTTCCTCGTACAAAACGGGTAAACGGATTTGCTTTTGAAAAGTCTTTCTGCAAAATCGCATCCGCACGATATGCATGTGGTTCTTTGCTACGACAGAAGGCTCGAATTACCGGCCGAACGAGCAATTCAAATCCGACATAACAAGCAGAAGGATTACCAGATAGACCAAATAATAGTTTTCCTTCTAGCTCAGCTACAGTTGTCACGCTTCCTGGTCGCATCGCTATTTTATTGAAAAGTACATTAGCTTGTAATTTCTCATAAATAGCAAGGAAATAATCATAGTCCCCTACGGAAACACCACCAGTTGTAATTAAAATATCGACTTCTTTCATTGCTCTTTTTACAGTCTCATAACACGCCTCTAAATCGTCAGCAAGTTGCCCATAATAGCGTATGCTTCCACCGATGCGCTCAATTTGAGCAGCAATCATATAGGAGTTACTGTTTCGAATCTTTCCTGGTTTAAGTGGTTCATGCACTTCTAAAAGTTCACTCCCTGTTGTTACAATCCCAATAATCGGCTGCCTTACAACATTTACTGAACTATAACCAAACGTAGCAAGAAGTGCTGCTACTCCAGGGTTAATAGAAGTCCCTTTTTTCACAAGTATGGCATTTTGTTTTACGTCTTCCCCTTTAAATGAAATATTATCACCGGATGCGAAAGAGCGTTTTAATTTCATATAAGTCTTTTCGTTTTCTTCAAACCCTTCCGTGAGCTCTAACATAACAACCGCATTACAGCCCGTTGGAATTGCAGCTCCTGTCATAATACGTACAGCGTGAAATGCTTTCACCTCTTCTGCAAAGACAAAACCAGCCCCAATTTCACCAATAACTTCAAACTGAATCGGATTACTGCTACTTGCTTCTTTTGTATCTTCCGCTCGAATCGCAAACCCGTCATACGGAGAACGATTAAAATGCGGAACATCATGATCTGCAACAACATCTTCTCCAAGAATTCTTCCGTAGCTTTCTATAAGAGAAACCTTTTCAGTTTCACCTTGATAGGCATACTCCATTACACGTGCGACTGCTTTTGCCACTGGAATTGGTGTTCGTTCTTCTAACATTCTTTTTTCACCTCGTTTTGATACGGAGATACTTTCTTTATGTTCATCCTATATACTTTGCGTATAATCGTTTTGCCATTTTCATATCATTAGTCCCATGAATAAACGCCCTACCGTCTGTAAATAAAACAAAACGATATTCATCAATTAGAAACGATAGTAAATACGGAGTTTTTTGGACATTCACACTTTTTTGTAAGCGCTTTTGAATTTCTTCTAAATTAAGAATTCTCTTTATTCCTGGACGGATTTGAACCGTATTCCGCCCACATAGCACTTCAGTTTTCATCTGTGATTCAAATGTTAAACTTGGGTACGTGCGTACATTCCCACAAGATGGACATGTACTTTTTTTTTGCCTCTTTACTTTTAATGAGATACATTGATTGTTCCAAATATCAAATGATAGCATTGTTCCTCTTAGCGCCTGAAAATCATCCACCAATATTTTCATCGCTTCTGTTACTTGGTGAGCAACGACCATTTGTACAGCTGGCTGAATAATTCCTGCTGTATCACATGTTGCACCGCCCATTGGATGATCCATTAAGCAGCGAAAACATGGTGTTTCCCCCGGAAGAATTGTATACGTTACACCGTAACTTCCAATACATCCACCATATATCCATGGTATATTTTCTTTTTGTGAAATGTCATTTATAAGTAGGCGTGTATCAAAATTGTCAGTCGCATCTAATATGAGATCCACATCCTTTATTAACTCTTCCATTTCTTGCATTGTTACATCTGTTACAACTGACACAATTTCTACTTCAGAATTAATCCTTCTTAAATGCTCTGCCGCTGCAACTGCTTTTGGTTTGCACTGCTGTGCATCTTCTTCTGTATATAGCTGCTGCCGCTGTAAATTACTCCATTCGACGTAATCACGGTCAGCAATTGTCAATTTTCCAATTCCCATCCTAACAATCGCTTCTGCATTTGCAGCTCCTAGTGCACCCGCACCGATTATGAGCACATGCTTTTCTCTTATTTTTTTTTGTCCCATTTCACCAATTCCAGAAAATAAAACTTGCCTTGAATAACGCTCTTGCATGCGGAATCCTCCTTTCTTTATCCACCAATATAAGACATTTCAATTTTAGTACGTTTTTTTGTACTTTCTGCCGTTCGTTCATCTGAATACTGATCTTTTCTGTACTCCCATACATCTTGTAGAATTTTTAATAACGATGCATCAGAAATATTTTCTCGAAGAAGAGTTCTTAAATCTGTTCCTTCTGTTGCAAATAAACACGTATACAACTTACCATCCGCCGAAATACGAGCTCTTGTACAAGAGGAACAGAATGACTCAGACACAGAAGTAATAAATCCAACTTCTACATCGCTCCCTACGTACCGGTATCGTTTCGCTACTTCTCCAAAATAACGAGGCTTGCCAGGCTCAATCGGATATACACGCCCAATTTTTTCTATTAACTCTTCCTTCGTAATTACCTGTTCAAAGTTCCATCCGTTCGTACTACCAACATCCATAAACTCGATAAAACGGAACTGTATTCCTTGTTCTTTAAAATAACCTGCCATCAGAAGAATTTGGCTATCATTCATCCCTTTTTTTACGACCATATTCACCTTTACTTTTAACCCTGCTTCTTTTGCTGCCTCTATTCCCTTTAATATAGGCTTCGTGCTTACATTACGACCATTAATTTTCCGAAAGATATGATCCTCTATCGCATCTAGACTAATATTCACACGTTGTAATCCCGCTTCTTTTAATGCCTTAGCTTGTTTCGCTAAATGAATACCGTTTGTTGTGAGTCCAATATCCGTTAAACCTTCTAGCTTTGCAAGCCTTGCAATTAACTTTGGTAAATCTTTACGCAATAAAGGTTCACCGCCAGTAAGCCTAATTTTTTCAACTCCCATACTTATAAATAATCTCGCTAATCTTTCTATTTCATCGAACGTTAATAAAAACTCTTCCTGTAAAAAAGCGTAATCAGGTCCGAACACTTCAGCCGGCATACAGTATGTGCACCTAAAATTACAACGGTCAATAACTGAAATACGTAAATCTTGAAGTGGGCGCCTTAAAGAGTCTTTAATCTTATCGTGCATCTATATCCCTTCTTTTCTACTCAAATCCTTTATAAGCTTTCGAATTTTTATTTGCCTTCATTATAAGAAAGATGCTACATATTCAATGTGACTTTTCTCACATTACTTTCCCCATTCAAAGAATCTTCACAAATCCGTTCGTATTTTGTTCACATCTCCAGTCCCATTCTCTTTGCACATCGAAACTTTTATTGTTTATTTTTTCTTAAACCCAAAATTTAGAATCATTTAATCCCTTACTTCAAGTAGCTTTTTAAAAATGTAAGGTAATCTCTCCTTACGGTCATTGAAATTTTTCTTTATTTTTAAAATAGCTCTTGCATTTTCATCATACTTACACTCAAAATAGGAAATGTATTGCTTATAAGAAGAAAGGTGATCGCTGTGGCAAACAGTATGACATTGTCTCAAGATTTAAAGGAATTACTCGCATCTGTTGAATATAAAATGCAGATTAAAAAAGGAAGTTTTATTTTTCAAGAAGGTATGGAAGCAACAGAACTCTATATCATCCACTCAGGAAAAGTACAAATTAGTAAACTAAGTGCTGACGGGCAAGAATTAACACTTCGTATTTGTTCGCAATATGACATTATTGGAGAATTAACATTGTTCACGGACAATGCGAAGTATTTATTAAATTCAAAATGCCTTGAAGATGTTGAAGTAGGAGTTATAAAGCGTGAAGCCTTAGAAAAAGCATTACTCCAAAAACCCGCTCTTGTATTTGAATTTATGAAATGGATTAGTGAACATTTAAGAAGAATGCAAACGAAGTTCCGAGATTTAGTATTACACGGCAAAAAAGGTGCCCTATATTCTACTCTCATTCGAATGACAAATAGTTATGGTGTGTTAAAAGAAAATGGGATTCTCATCGATTTACCATTAACGAATCAAGAACTTGCGAACTTCTGTGCAACTTCACGTGAAAGCGTAAATCGGATGTTAAATGAATTAAAAAAACAAGGCACGATTTCTATTTATAAAGGAAAGATTACAATTCATGATTTACAATTTTTAAAGTGTGAAATTGCTTGTGAAGATTGTTCTGCCTCTATTTGTAGTATTGAGTAGCATCTTATATGATGCTGCTCTTTTTTCATATTAAGCTACTAGTTAATCGCTCGCCTTGTTTCATGCACACAGTTATCTCCTATATAAAAAAGACGAGGCCTTCCATTAGACCTCGTTTCATTTTAGCTGCTAACTCCTATTCGTTTACAGCTGCATTATTTTTTCAATTCATTCGGAATACGTCTTCTGTAAATAACATAACTGCGGCTTACATATTTAATTGGAGCACTAAAAACATGTACAAGTCTTGTAAATGGCCATACTGCAAAGAGGCCCATCGCTGCAATAATATGAATTTTAAACCATAAGGGTACTTCCATCATATATTCAACTTTCGGTTGAAAAATAAAGAGACTTCGGAACCATGGACCGATCGTTGTACGATAATCAAACCCTTTTGAGTCGATATTTAAGAAAGTTGAAGAAAGTCCTGCTAGCATAACAATAAGCAGTAAGATAAGCGCAACATAATCTCCCTTTGTGCTTGTTGCAATGATGCGTTTTACTGTAAAACGACGATACGTTAATATAATTAACCCAATAATTGAAGCAACACCTGCCGGTAGTCCGAAGCTAATTGCTACTATATGATACATATGTTCAGAAGCACCTAGTGAACGATATACGGATTCTGGAATTAAGATCCCCATGACGTGTCCGCCGATTACGAATAGAATCCCAAAGTGAAATAAAAGACTTCCCATTCGGAGCATTTTCTTCTCTAATAGTTCGCTAGATTTTGATGTCCAGCCAAATTGATCATAGTTGTATCTGAAAATGTGTCCACCGATAAAGATTGCAAAAATGATATAGGGAAACAACACCCATAAAAATTGATCCATCATTTTGACAACGCTCCTTTCTAATTCGTCTGTACTCCCCATGCATCGATAGCGAGGAGAACGGCTGCAAGAATTGGTTCGTACATACAGTTTGCTTCTTTTAACTGCCCCTGCAACGCTTGTATATTCTCCTTATATTTACCCATAATCGGTTCACTATCTTTCTCATTTGCATTTGCAAAAAACTCAAGCAAAAGCGGTAAATAATCAGGTAATTCTTTATCTGTTACGTCAAAACCAGACTTTTGATAATGCTGTTTTAACTCTAATAGTTCAATTCCACGCTCTCTTTGTTCACCTGTTTTCATGTAGGTAAGATACATATTTGTCTTCTTTCCAAAGTCGAATGTATATACGTAAGAATCAATGAGTTGATTGTTTGTTTTATCTAGCGCTTGTTTTATAAATGTTGTAAGTGATGCCCTGATTTCTTCCTGTTCAATCGTTTGAATCTCTTCCTGTAACTCTAGTAACGCTTCTCTCCACCCTTGTTCAGGATAGGAGAGAAGAAAGGAAGAACAAGAAAAAGCGGTTTGTAAACTTTGTTTCATATTTGTCTGCCCCCTTTATTTAAGAAATTGTCATACAAGAGCCTGGACCACCTGCGAAGGAAAGGCCACAGCTTCCTTGTTCGCTATATAAATCTGCAACTTGTTCACGATGAGAAGTCGGGATAACGAAGCGATCTTTATATTTCGCGATGGCAAGAAGACGATACATATCTTCTACATCCTCTTTCGTTAAACCGAGTTCTTTTAATACAGCCTCATTTGGTTCTTTATTAATTTGCAGTGCTCTCATATGTGTACGCATAACAGCCATTTTTTTCAATGTAAGACGAATGTGTGATTCATCTCCTGCAGTGAGTAGATTAGCTAAATATTGAATTGGAATACGCATATTATCGATAGCAGGGAAAACCTCTTCCGATTTCCAGTTACTTCCTTTCCCTTCTACCATATTCATAATTGGACTAAGCGGTGGAATATACCAAACCATCGGCATTGTCCGGTACTCTGGATGAAGAGGAAGAGCGATTTTCCAATCAATAATCATTTTATAAATAGGTGACTCTTGAGCCGCTTTCATCCATTCTTCAGGAATCCCTTGTTTTTTTGCTTCAGCTACTACTTCTGGATCATTTGGATCTAGGAAAACAGTTAACTGAGATTCATATAAATCTTTTTCGTTTTCGACAGAAGCCGCTTCTTTTACTTTGTCAGCGTCATATAACATAACTCCAATATAACGAATACGTCCTACGCATGTTTCAGAGCAAATTGTGGGCATACCAGCTTCAATACGAGGGAAGCACATTGTGCATTTTTCTGCTTTATTTGTTTGCCAATTAAAATACACTTTTTTATATGGACATGAAGATACACAAAATCGCCAAGCACGGCAGGCATTTTGATCAACAAGGACAATCCCATCTTCTTCACGTTTATACATCGCGCCAGATGGACAAGAAGATACGCAAGATGGATTCATACAATGTTCGCAAATACGTGGCAAATACATCATAAAGACATTTTCAAAATCTGTTTTAATTTCTTCGTCCATTTTCTTGACGTTTGGATCTTGTAAACCTGTAATGTGTCCGCCAGCTAAGTCATCTTCCCAGTTTGGACCCCATTCAATTTTGTCGATAAATTCACCCGTAATCGCTGATTTTGGGCGAGCAACTGGTTGGTGCTTACGCTGCGGGCTGTTTGTTAATGTTTCATAATCATAGTTCCAAGGTTCAAAGTAATCATCGATTGTTGGTTGATCTGGATTGTGGAAAATGTTCATAAGACGCTTCATTTTCGAACCGGATTTCAGCTGAATTTCACCATTTTTCAATTCCCATCCGCCTTTATATTTCTCCTGATCTTCCCATTGTTTTGGATAACCAATACCTGGTTTCGTTTCTACATTATTGAAATACATATATTCAGCACCTGGACGATTCGTCCAGGTGTTTTTGCATGTTACGCTACAAGTGTGGCAGCCGATGCATTTATCTAGGTTCATTACCATTCCGACTTGCGCTTTAATCTTCAAGCCAATCAACCTCCTTCAGTTTACGGATGACGACATTTAAGTCACGCTGGTTCCCAGTCGGACCATAGTAGTTAAATCCATAGCTTAATTGACCATATCCACCAATCATATGTGTTGGTTTAACATGAATACGGGTTGGACTATTATGCGTTCCCCCACGGTTGCTTGTTAATTTCGTACCAGGCACGTTAATGTGACGATCTTGTGCATGGTGCATAAATGCCATTCCCCTCGGTATACGGTGCGTTACAACAGCACGTGCTACGACAACGCCGTTACGGTTAAAGCATTCAATCCAATCATTATCAGCCACACCGGCTTCATTCGCGTCATCTTTGTTCATCCAAACAGTTGGACCACCTCTAAACAGTGTTAACATTGGTAATGAATCGAAATACATACTATGAATCGACCACTTATTATGCGGTGTTAAATAATTTAGTGTAATTTCTTTCCCTTCTACTTCAGGTCGTGATTTACGAAACGGTTTATGTTGCAGAATTGGTTTAAATGTTGCCATCGTTTCACCAAATTCTTTCATCATATCGTGATCTAAGTAGAAAGATTGTCGACCAGTTATCGTTCTCCAAGGAATAAGACGTTCAACATTTGTTGTAAATGGTGAGTAACGGCGTCCACCTTTTTCAGAACCCGTAAAGGCTGGCGAAGTAATTACCGTTTTAGGCTGCGCTGTAATTTGTTCAAATGTGAAGCATTCCTCTTCACGTTCTTCTGCCAGATCACGTAGTTTTAAATCAGTTTGTTTTTCAAGTGCTTCCCATGCTTTTACAGCCATATGACCGTTTGTTGTAGAAGAAAGTGTTAATACCGCCTCAGCAGCATTGATCGCTTCTTTTATGTCTGGGCACCCTTTCGCAATAGAATCAGTTCGAATAGCTCCTAATCGACTCTTTAATTGCTCATATTCTTTTTCTGCAGACCAAGAAATCCCTTTCGTACCAATCGGCTGTTTACCAGCATTCGGTCCAAGTGCTGTCATTTTGTCATAAATCGTTTTATAATCCCTTTCGACAATATGAATTTGCGGCATTGTTTTACCTGGTATTGGTTCACACTCACCTTTGCTCCAATCTTTAATCTTGCCAAGTGGTTGCGCTAATTCTTGCGGCGTATCGTGAAGAAGTGGTGTTGCGACAACTTCTTTCATTGGTTCAAGATCGATTGTCTTCGCTAAATCTGAAACAGCTTTAGAAAGAGAACAGAAAATATCCCAGTCAGAGCGTGCTTCCCACGGTGAACCGATTGCTGGATTGAATGGATGTACAAATGGGTGCATATCTGTACTACTTAAATCATGTTTTTCATACCAAGTTGAAGCAGGTAAGACGATATCCGAATAAAGTGCTGTTCCAGCCATACGGAAATCTAAGTTAACTAGTAAATCTAGCTTCCCTTCAGGTGCGTCTTCATGCCACTTAATTTCTTCTGGTCGTAACGAATCGCTATCGTCATTCATTAATCCGTTTGTTGTACCTAATAAATGTTTTAAGAAATATTCGTGTCCTTTACCGGAACTTGAAATTAAGTTTGCACGCCATACGAACAAGTTACGCGGGAAATTATTTTTGTTATCTGGATCTTCAATTGCAAATTTCAGTTCTTTTTCTTTTAGTTTTTGTGCAACGTATTTTCCGATTTCTTCTTGCGTTGTTGCACCAGAAGCAACAGCTTCTTTATATAATTCAATTCCATTCTTCTCGAATGTTGGATAAGAAGGTAACCACCCAAGTCGTGCTGCTAATACATTGTAATCACCGTGATGTTGATAACGAGAGTTGCCCTCAACTGGTGATGCTAAATGTCCAACTCGTGTATCTTCATAGCGCCATTGATCTGTTACAAAATAGAAGAAAGATGTACCGTTTTGTAATTTAGGTGGCCCTTGCCAGTCTTTTGCCATCGCGATTGTTTGCCACCCTTCTGCTGGTCGTAATTTTTCTTGACCAACATAATGTGCCCAACCACCGCCGTTGACACCTTGTGCCCCAACGAGAAGAACAAGATTTAGAACTGCGCGATAAATCGTATCAGAATTAAACCAATGGTTAATACCGGCTCCGACAATAATCATCGAGCGGCCATTCGTATCAACAGCATTTTGTGCAAACTCACGAGCGATTTGAATAATGAGTTCTCGTTTTACTCCGGTCATTTTCTCTTGCCATGCTGGTGTAAATGGAACATCATCATTGAAGCCTTTCGGTTCTTGCCCGCCGATTCCTCGGTTTACACCATAATTTGCTAACGTTAAGTCGTATACAGTTGTAACGAAAACGTCACCCTCTTCTGTCGTGATTTTTTTCACTGGAATTGAACGCTCTAATACTTTGTTTCCATCATCAGAGAAGTATGGGATTTGTACCGTTCCAACAGCATCTTCCATTCCAAGTAATGAGAGACGTGGATCAATCGTTTCACCTGTTTGTTCATCTTCTAAGCGCAAATTCCATTTCTTTTCGTTATCCCATCGTGATCCCACTGTGCCGTGAGGTGTTGCGAAATCGTTCATTTTATCGTTCCAAAGAACAGGTTTCCATTCCCCTAACTTTGTTTCGCGTCCAATATCAGAAGCATTTAAAAAACGATCAGCAACGAATTGGTCTCCTTTTTGTTTTAATGTGACAAAGAAAGGAAAATCAGTATATTGCTTTGCATACTTTGTGAAGTATTCCACTTGATTATCTACGTAAAACTCTTGCAAGATGACGTGCCCCATTGCCATCGCAAGTGCACCGTCTGTACCTTGCTTCACACTAATCCAATCATCAGCAAACTTTGTAGACTCAGCAAAGTCAGGACTTACAGAAACGACTTTCGTTCCTTTATATCGAACCTCTGCTAAGAAGTGAGCATCTGGTGTTCTCGTCATCGGTACATTTGAACCCCAAGTCATAATGTAGCCAGAATTGTACCAGTCACTACTTTCTGGTACATCTGTTTGATCACCCCAAATTTGTGGAGAAGCTGGTGGTAAATCTGCGTACCAATCATAAAAGCTAAGCATCGGTCCACCCATAAGCTGCATAAAGCGACTACCAGCAGCATGACTTAACATCGACATAGCTGGAATTGGTGAAAAACCAACATTTCGATCTGGACCGTATTTCATTACTGTGTATAGTAATGAAGCAGAAACGAGTTGTAATACTTCATCCCAATTCGCACGAATGAATCCCCCTTTACCGCGCGCCTGCTTATACGTACGTGCCTTTTCAGGGTTCTCCACAATACTTTTCCAAGCGTCTAGTGGTGACTCGTTATTTTGTAGTTCCTCTTGCCACATATTCCAAAGAACACCACGTACGTATGGATATTTCACACGAAGCGGGCTATAAATGTACCAAGAAAAACTTGCTCCACGTGGACATCCTCGTGGTTCAAAATCAGGCATATCAGGACCTGTTGTTGGATAGTTAAGCTCTTGCCCTTCCCATGTTACAATTCCATCTTTCACATAAATGTTCCAACTACATGAACCAGTACAGTTCACACCGTGTGTAGAACGGATTACTTTATCATGCTGCCAACGCTTTCTGTACACATTTTCCCATTCACGATCTTCATATGTTTCTTGTGTATGATTATCGTTATAACGATCTATTGGTGAAAAATATTTTAAACGTCTCATTAGTGCTGAAGGTTTCTTCTTCATACTGTTCACTCCTTTAATACGTCTCTCTTACATACCCTTACTATAAGAGAGGTTGTAAAATACAGATGTGACATTTCGCACAGTTCAAGAGATTGTCAAAAATTCCGGAGAAAATATGAAAAAGTGAAAATCTAATCATTGTGGAGGGTTCACATCCTCCACTGACTGTTAAATTACTTCCTCGCTTCTACCAAAGTTTAAGATGAAGTACAGATAATAATGAGCACGCAAAATATTTCTTATATAATAGAGGAAGTAATTTAGGACTAGTTGAATTTGATATACCTAAATCAGAGAAATATTGGATAGATGAATTTAATAATAATCTACTTTTACTATAAATTAAGTCGGACAAAAGTGATGATAGTATAAGAACTTCTTAACTTAATAGAGCTTATGAGATTAATGGAGAAGTAAATGGAGTCCCTAAAGCCAGAAATACAGGAGTAAAATAGTCATGAAATATCCATATAGTTTTGAAGTACTTAACAGTAAGTATTTAGTTATGAGACTTCCTCCAGAAATTAAACTTGTTGAAACTTTTTAGGAATTGAAATTTCAGCTTTTGGAGATTGGATTTTAGAAGAAATACATAGTGTTTTAAACGGAGTAAAAAATTATGTAGTAGTAAATGGCAACATTTGCGGTTTAGAAATTCGGAACGACACAACTACTGTGTTAGACAATTTAGCCGAAGATGGTAAGGGAGAATATTGTGTGATTTAAACAATTGAATTGGTAGAATTAATTCATATTTGGTTAGATAAACGAAAAGAATATAAGAATGATAAAAATAAAGGATTGTAAAAGTTTAAATAGCTGGCCTCTTAATGAAATCGGCTTTATTTATTAATCATATAAAGTTTAATCACAAGGCGTATAATATATGTTTCCAACCTTTACGCGTAGGGTTCCCTACACTATTTATTTTGCTCATCGAGGTCACTCTTCTCTTCCCCTCCTCTCTGTTTTACCGACAATACGAGTTTATATCAAGACATATTTCACATAAAACTACAAATCATTATTTACCATATTGCCCTAAGTTACGGAAACAATTATACTAGATATAATCGAGATAAATAATCTGAATATTCTCAGAATTATAGATAAGATTTTTACTTCCCGCAAATAGAGGCGTAAATTCTATTTTTCACTAAATAGATTAGAAAACGATAATAAAATTAGGAGGGTTACGATGCCCCAGCTTGATTCATTACATCCCATTGTAGAAAAAATAATAAACAATATTGAAAAATTAATGGTCGGAAAACGAAAAGAAACGATCTTAGCCTTGACAGCTCTCTTAGCTGAAGGTCATGTGCTATTAGAAGATGTTCCTGGTGTCGGGAAAACAATGTTAGTACGTGCTCTTTCTAAATCCATTGATGCTGATTACAAGCGAATTCAATTCACACCTGATTTACTGCCCTCAGATGTAACAGGTGTTTCTATTTACAATCCAAAAGAGCTCCAATTTGAGTTCAAGCCTGGACCAATCATGGGGAATTTTATACTTGCTGATGAAATCAATCGTACATCTCCAAAAACACAATCTGCCTTACTTGAAAGTATGGAAGAAGGCAATATTTCAATAGATGGCATTACAAGACCGTTACCAAAACCGTTCTTTGTAATGGCTACACAAAATCCGGTCGAATATGAGGGAACATATCCTTTACCAGAAGCCCAGCTCGATCGTTTCTTGTTGAAGCTAAAAATGGGATATCCTACACCAGAAGAAGAATTTGAAATTTTAAACCGGATGGAAAAAACAAATCCCCTCTCCCATTTACAAGCCATTACTACAATAGAAGAATTACTTTATTTACAACAAAGCGTACGGGAAATAAGCATAGACAAAGCAATCAAGCATTACATTGTAAAACTTGTTAGTCAGACTCGTTCTTATAGTTCTATACAGCTTGGTGCAAGTCCACGTGGCTCGATAGCTTTAATGAAAGCTTCACAAGCTTATGCATTCATCCATGGCAGAAATTATGTTATTCCAGACGATGTTAAATTTTTAGCTCCTTACGTGTTGGCTCATAGACTCATTCTAAAAATGGAAGCAAAATTTGAAGGAATAACAGGAGAACAAGTTATCGCAAAAATCGTTGCACGAACTACCGTGCCGACTCAAAGAAAGATGAACCTTTGATGAAACGGATACTACGAGCACTATATCATTTTACTAAGTTATCACTCATTCCTTTATGCCTAGTCTTAACATTTGTATACGCTATGCTTCAAGGAGGATTTGTAAGTTGGTTTTTGTTTTACAGTATGATTCCTATTGGCCTTTATTCACTACTGCTCCCCTTCTATGCTTTACGAAACGCCGAGGTAAAACGAATAACAAATCAAGACGAATATGTAGCAGGAGAACCATTTTTAAGCACCATTACAATAAATAGAAGATTTCCTTTTCCCTTACTTTATTTAGTTATAGAAGATGAACTGCCACCACAATTTACAAGTTGTAGACAAACCAAGATGAATAAGGTAATACTCTTTCCAGGATTAAAACGAAATATTTCGTTTCAATATGTTATTGACACAATCCCTAGAGGAGAACACACTTTTTCAAACGTACGTGTCAAAACTGGCGATCTATTCGGTATGATGGAGAAAGAAGTAACTTTTTCAGTTCCAGATATATTTTTAGTCTATCCTCAGTATGTAGATATAACGTATCGACAATTGGAAAATCATTTCGAACAAGGAACGCTGTCAGCAAATATAAATTTAGCAAAAGACTTTACAATTTCTGTCGGTGTTAGAGAATATAAACCTGGTGACCGCTTTTCATGGATTGATTGGAAAGCAACTGCACGAACAAATAATATTATGACGAAAGAGTTTGAGCAACAGCGCAGCCATAATATCATGTTATTCATGGACAGAACCCCATCCCCTCTATTCGAATCAGTCGTCACATTTACTGCCTCTATTGTCAGGGCTGTCTTGAAGCAAAATTCACCAGCGTCATTCGTGTCTGTTGGAAAAGAACGAACTTTTTTCCCTTTAGACAATGGAGATAGTCAGTTGCAGCAAATCTTTTGTCATTTAGCGAAAGTACAAGCAGATAGTGTATTCCCGCTCTCTCGGAGTGTAGAAATGGAATTAAGAAAAATTTATGAGCCCGTAACGATTATACTCGTGACAAGCGATCTTTCTCCCGATATTCAAAAGGCGGCTGACTATGCTGCTATAAAAAATAGAAAATTAATGGTGTTTGTCGTGAAAGAAAAAGCGAATCAACTCTCACATCGAGAACTAAGTATTCTAGAAAATCTGCAAAAACGAAAAATATTTGTAAATGCAGTTTATGAAAACCGGTATATAAACGTGTTTTTTGAGGTGAGCAAATGATAACATTACAAACAAAATACCAATGGGATATGAGCAGATTCTTCATGCATGCATGCGCATTTTTACTTTTACTAGAATGGATTAGACCCCTTATAGGTATTACAAACGTAGGTAGATTAGATATTTTTGTAATATTTATAGGAATTTGCTTCACTCTCTCTTTTTTTCAAACAAGGTGGCAGATTCCAATAAAGATCGTCACGATTTTATTCATCATTCATTTCCTATATTATAAAAATGCTTTTATCAATCCATCTTGGCTAACCAAATTTTTTACTGATATTTCTCGAAATTCCTCCCTGTTTTTCCAGGGGAATTTGCTAGATATTTCTCCAGTTTTTCCAACACTTTTATTTTTTTTATCATTTTGGTTTTTGAGTGCTTTCATCTCTTTTTGGATGATTCATAAAAAACGTGGGTTGTTATTTCTTATATTGACTATTATTTATATCATAATTTTTCATGACTTACATTTATACAATGCAAACTACGCTATTATTCGTACTGTTGTCATCGGTTTTTTTATACTTAGTCATCTCCACATAGAACGAATACAAGAGATGGAACACTTACAAAATTATGCTAGAGAAATCTCAAAATTACTTAGACCTCTTACAATGTTTATTGTATTGTCAGCAACCATCGCATACTTCGCTCCAAAATTTGGTCCTCAATGGCCAAACCCAATGGCTTTTTTAAAATTCAACACATCCGTAGCAAGTAACAAACAAGAGGTTTCTAAAATTGGGTATGGTTTAGATGACTCAAAATTAGGCGGTCCTTTTAAACCGGATAATACAATTGTTTTCACAGCACAAACGCAAAACAAACAATATTGGAGAGTAGAAACAAAAGATTTTTATACAGGAAAAGGCTGGGAGGTTTCTGAAAATCAAAAAAAGGTTTCTTTTAAAAATAAAAACGACGTCGTGAGCTGGTACGAACAAAATACAAAAACGGAGACAACTGAGGCAACAATCACCATGCAAAAAAGTTATCCTCACCTTACCTATCCAGCAGGATTAGTATCAGTTGAGGCTTCTTCTGATGTATCATACAGCGTTGACCCATTTTCAGAAAAAATCTATACGATGGAAGGAGACTCTTCTACTACTTTAAATTCATATAAAGTAACATATGAGGTCCCGGAGTTTTCCATTGAAAACTTAAAAGCTGTAAAAACGAATGAAGGTCATGAAACAAGTCCTTATTTCATGACAAAGTACACACAACTTCCCGAATCATTACCGCAGCGAGTAAGAGATTTAGCTGTTAATCTAACAAATGATAAGGACAACCGATATGATAAAGTATTAGCTATTGAAAATTACTTCACAGACCATTCTTTTGTATATGAAACAATGAATGTCATGTTCCCTGCCAAAAACCAAGATTATGTAGATCAATTCCTTTTCGATACAAAAAGCGGCTACTGTAATAATTTCTCGACGTCTATGATCGTGTTACTTCGTTCTGCCGGGATTCCCGCTCGATGGGTAAAAGGATTTACAGGAGGCACTCTTGATAATACACTTGTTGGTACAGAAAGTGAGAATGTTTATAAAATCGCGAACGATAACGCACACTCTTGGGTCGAAGTATATTTCCCAGGATACGGATGGATTCCATTCGAACCAACAAAAGGATTTACCAATCCCTATAATTTCACAAATAATGCTCCTGCTCCTACTTTACAAAATAGCGAAGAAACTAATTCTCAAAACGTGCAAATACAACAGCGAAACAATGAAGCAAAGCTCAAAAGTTTAATAGAAGATACAGAAGAAACTCCTACTAAAAAGATTACAAATTCTAAAAATGGATTTTCTTGGTGGTACGTATTCCTCTCTACGATACCGATTAGTATCATCGGATACATCCTCTTCACCACTAGAATGAAATGGATTACATTTTTTATTATTCTTTTCTACAAATACCGAAAAGATGATGCTGTTTATATAAAAGCTTACGGTGCACTTTTAAAACAATTTGCGAGAATCGGTATACCACGAGGAGAAAGTCAAACATTCCGAGAATATGCTCTCCATATCGATACACTTTACAACTCGACTGATATGCAACAACTTACTTTCAGTTATGAGAACGCTATGTATCAAAAGGGACAGGCCGCAGTAGAATGGAAAAAATCCGTACACTTATGGGAAGTGCTTATGAAAAAAGCTGCTTCTCCGCCTAAATCAAATGACTTCCATTCAGCGATTTAATCTTGATAATGTGAGTTTAAAGAAAACACCTCAAAGAACTACATTGTTCTTTGAGGCATTTTTTAATAAAGTGAAACTCCTAATTATTCCCCAAGTACCTTCTCAATCTCAACCTCTAAATCCACCGGCTTCGTCTGCGGTGCAAAACGCCCTACTACTTTCCCGTCTTTTCCAATTAAAAACTTAGTAAAGTTCCATTTCACTGCCTTCATACCGAGTAAACCTGGTGCTTGTTCTGTCATGTATGTATAAAGCGGATGAGCCTTATCACCTTTCACATCAATCTTTGCAAACATCGGGAAATTCACACCATAGTTTAACTCACAAAAACTAGTAATATCTGCTTCTGTACCTGGTTCTTGTCCTCCGAATTGGTTACAAGGGAAACCTAGTATTTCAAGTCCTTGGTCTTTATATTTATCATATACTTCTTGTAATCCTTTATATTGCGGTGTAAAACCACATTTGCTAGCTACATTTACAATAAGAAGTGCTTTTCCTTCGTAATCTTTTAACGATTTATCTTCTCCTGTTATCGTTTTAGCTGAAAAATCATAAACTGTCATTGTTCCTACCCCTCTCTTCACTATCATTCTATGTTTATACTATACTACATTCGTGAATGTACAGCTCTTATTACGTACTTACACGCCGAAATGATAGCGCTTTATTTTTGTTCGAAAATTCGACACAAACTACTAGACTTTTATGATGGAAAGTTTTACAATTGAATTGTGAACAAAATGTGACAGTTTATATTCCATTATAAAAGAAAAGGATGGTGTTCATTATGAAAACTGCACAACATGAAACGATTTCAAATCGCGAGTTTTATTTCGTACTATATATGATGTTATTGTATGTTATTGGCTGGGTAGTCGATGTAAATGGTTTATTCTTAAGCTCCTACTTTAATTTAGCAGGAGAGATTATGCTTCCATTAGTTGGCGGTATTGTTGGACTGTTCGTTATGTCGATCAATAAAGAACAAACGAAATAAGAACATTACAAAAAGGCAGAAGACGAAACTTTCGTTTTCTGCCTTTTTGTATTTTTAGCGTATAATAAAAACTATAAAAGTATATAAGGAGTGGTAATGATGAAAAAAGTAGAGCAATTATCTTCTCACCTATATCTTATTGATGATTTCGATTTACAACATATTGAACGAACAGGTACGTACGTTTTATTAGGTAACGATATTACTTTAATTGAAACTTGTGCAGCCCCTTCTCTTCCGTATATTTTAGACGGCTTACAACAATTACATATTGATTTAAATGATGTTAAAAAGATTATCGTTACACATGTTCATTTAGATCACGCCGGCGCAGCTGGGCTAATGATGGAAAAGTGTCCAAACGCTACTTTATATGTACATTCGCGTGGAGCTCGTCATATGATTGATCCAACAAAACTTATTTTAGGTGCAAAAGCTGTGTACAAAGAAGATTTCGATAAACTATTTGATCCAATTCTTCCTATAGAAGAAGAACGTGTTCATATTGTACAAAATGGTGATACATTACAGATTTCAGAAGACCGCATCCTTACATTTTATGATACACCGGGACATGCGAAGCACCATATTAGCATTCACGATTCATTAACAAACGGTATTTTCACTGGCGATACAATTGGAATTTATTATAGAGAACTCGCAGACCTTGGTGTAGAACTATATCTACCATCAACGTCCCCTTCACAATTTCAACCAGATGCGATGATTGCTTCTAAAAATCATATTCAAAGTATGAATGTAGATACTATTTATTTCGGCCATTACGGTGCATCGTCCAATGTTACAGAAGTATATAACCAACTAGAACATTGGTTACCTATTTTCGTTCATACTGGTAAGGAAGTCTTTGAAAAATATCATGATTTCGATGAGGCTACTAAAGCATTACAAACCTTATTAATGGATAAAATCTCTTCTCACCTTACAAAATTAAATGTCCCATCAGATCATTCCGTTTATAACATTTTACATCTAGATATAGAAATTAGCGCGCTGGGCATTATTGATTATTTCATGAAACTAGAAAAAACAAATTCCACTATTAGCTAACAGTAAAAGAAGAGATATACAAACAGCAGTTATTGTATATCTCTTCTTTTGTTGAATATATTTTTAGTAAAGGATGGTGGAATGTAATGCAAAAAGTGATGCTATACCTCTGCTTCACATTATTTATCGTCTTATTATTATTTGTCGGAGTGAAAATTCAATTTTATTTAGATACAGACGCGCAGGTGAATTTTAACGTTTATCCAAGATTATTTTACTTTACACTCTTCCCTCTTATAGTTGGCATTTTATTACGATTCCTTCAATCCATTAATCGCGAAACGAGTAAACAAATCTGGAGCTTTCAACCGGATAAGTTTATCGCTATTACGTTGCCTACACTATTCATTTCCTTTTCTCCAGCTCTACTCTTTTCACCAGTTGGTGAATACCTACCTTACTTAGCTAATATTATTCTTATAAATACAACTTTTGTTACGATAATTAGTTTAATAGCTGGTTACTCGCTATTAGATTGTTTTATACAAAAAGATACTGCAAATATGAAAAAATATAATTGAATACTCTATTTAATCATGCAAGTCAAGGATTGTACTGCCTTGGCTTGTTTTTAGAATAATTATATTCCTGTATAATACAGTTATCGAATAAAATTCGGAGGAATGATACAATGTTTTTTCAATTTTTTCTACTAGCAGTCATTATGTCTTTTATTAGTGGTCGACTAATTGGTACAAAACTAAATCTTTTCAAACAAGCAAGTGCAGCCACTTTAGGTGTTTCACTTACGTCAGCTATGTATTGGTTTTTATATTTACGCTATCAAGATGAATCGATTGTCGGTGTTGATAGATATTTTTGGCTAGGAAGCTCATTAATTGTATCGATGCTTTGTTACCTAGTTTTTGAATTATTTGATCCTATTAGGCGTGGTGAAATGGATGACGTAGTAATGGAAAGCCGAAATCCTATTTCAAAATTCTTTGCTAAGATTGGTAGACAAAAAAGATATATGCGCGTCTCTTCTATTGCAATAAAACACGGAATGGGAAAATATTTAGCTTTAAAGCGCTCGCCAGAAGCAGATCGTAAGCTCGCCACTTCACTTCGAAATACACTAGAAGAATGCGGTGGTGTATTTATTAAATTCGGACAAGTTTTATCAACTCGATCTGATTTATTACCACCTGTTTTTATTCACGAGTTATCAAACCTTCAGGAAAATGTAACACGTTTATCACAACAACAAGTTGAAGAAATATTGAAAAAGGAATTACATATACCAAAAGATGAAATTTTCAGCTCCTTTGAAATGGAACCGTTAGCTGCCGCCTCGATTGGCCAAGTACATAAAGCGAAGTTGAAAGATAGCGACCAGGATGTCGTCGTTAAACTGCTACGTCCTAATATTTCTGAGACAATTAAACGTGACTTAGATATTTTAATTCACTTTTCTTTATGGATTTCCAACAAATCAACTTGGGCTAAAAATATCGGATTTGTTGATTTAGCACATGGCTTCTCTATCGCAATGAAAGAAGAAATTGATTTCAAAATTGAGGCTCGTAACTTCGAACAAGTGTCAGATTCACTAAAAAATAGCGAAACGAAAGTAAAAATACCGAAAGTATATCAAGAATACAGTAATTCAAAAATACTTGTGCTTGAATTTTTAGATGGAGTAAGTGTTAAAAGTGGGTCAGCATTATTAAATGAATTACAAATTGATACGAAAAAAGTACAACGGCAACTCTTTGATTGTATTTTAGAGCAAATTTTCTTTAAAGGTATTTTCCATGCAGACCCTCATCCAGGTAATGTGTATATTCTTCGTGATGGCACTCCTGCATTACTTGATTTCGGTTCTGTCGGACGATTAGGAACACTACAACAAGATGCATTCAAGCGACTACTTATTGGCTTTGAGCGCAAAAATTCATATGTCTTGCTTGATGGACTGCTTCAATTAGTTGAAAAGAAACCAAATGTTGATAAAGAAGGATTAGAACAATCTATTAGTCAATTATTAATCCAAAATACGTACGTTTCTACAAATGGTTCTGAAGAATTCATTCAAGGGTTGTTTCAAATAATCGCTGAGTTTGAATTAGCATTTTATCCAATGGTTGCAGGGGCTTTCCGCTCTCTAATTACACTAGAAGGAACGATGCTGCAACTAAATCCTGAATTCAATTTAATGGACGAAGCGAAACGCTTTGCGAAAGATCATGCAGCTAGTTTCATGCCAGTTAACAATTATTCTAGTCTAAAAGAAGCCGCAACAAACGAATTACTCTCTATGTTACCTGCCGTACGACGCATTCCTAGAAAACTAGATGATTTAAGTTCAAAACTAGAAAACGGAGAATTATCCGTAAAGGTCGGCTTTTTCTCTGACGAAACAAATGCATCATTCATTACTACGTTTATCTCACAATTCCTCATTGCATTTATTGGAACTGCATTTGGTGGGATTTCGGTAGGCGTATTGCATTTAGCAAACAATGCGAAAGAGCCAAATGATCAATTTTTAAGTGTCGTTGGTTACGGTGGTTTATTTATAAGTGCGATATTACTTGTAAGAGTAGCTATTCATGCGGTAAGAAAATTTAAGTAATAATAAAACGAGTATGAAATCACGTAGATTTTATACTCGTTTTTTATTGTAAATATATTCAATATGTACTAGGAAATTTATGTTAAACTAAAGAAAATCGTGCACTATGTCAAAATACATTTCAACCAAGGGAGAATTATTATGTATAGATTTTTTGGATTCTCGTTTCTAATGTTTCTCGCAAGTTTATGTTCTTTCTTTATTCTAAGAGGACCTAATGCAAATTTAACTTTAATTATTACGATTCTAGGCATACTTTCATTACTCGGCATTATTTTTGCGATCGCATCAAAAAATTGGTTATTTAGAATAGTTGGTACAGTATTAAATGGTGTAATACTAGTATTTGTATATTTCTTATTACTAGCAAAAGGCATAGGTGGTTAATATACTTCCGTTTCAATAAGAAAAGCTCAGAGCTTAGGCTATGAGCTTTTTTACTTATCTCACCTTTTCATCTACATACTCCATAAACTGCTCCGCTTTCATAAATCTTTCTTTGTACGCCTCAGGTACTTCTTCTACTTTCATTCCACCAGTTGATTTTGTCTTCACTCGTACTATTTCATGTGTCATTAAAGCTTCCATATAGCGATCAAACTCTTCTTGTGTTAATACTTCTTTACTAGATTTATGACCATTTAATTTATCAAAGTATGGTTGAAGGCCCATACTTACCTTTTTCATTTCTTCTCTTTTTGCTGGTGATAATTGATCATAATCAATATTACCGTTCGAATCTCCGTACTCAAGCTTTGCATTTGTAAGTTTTTTTAGCTCTTTTGTAAACTCTTCATATTCCTTCGCACCCATTTCATCTTTCGCTTCTGATAATTTTGCATTAAAACGCATATACGCTTCTAATGTCATCGCTCCGGCATGTTTTTTTACATTCTCAAAAGATCCGTATATACCATCCGCCATAATAGATTGATACGCAAAACCAGTCGTCGGGATTAAAAGAGTTGCTGCAAGCACTCCTGCGATAAGACGTTTCTTTCTCTTACGCCCCCCTTGATTCATCTTTATTTGAACGATTACTTTTTCTTTTAACTCCGGCGGTGCAACAATCCCCTTCGCTTCTTCTTGTATAGATTCTCTAACTCTGCAATCTAAACTCATTTCACATTCCCTACCTCTCCTAAAAAGATTTCTTCTACTTGCTCTTTTTGACGTAGTTTCTTTAATGCCGCATGAGTTCTAGACTTCACTGTACCGATTGGAATATGTAATATTTGTGCTACTTCTTCTTGTGAATAATCGTGTAAGTATCTTAAAATAATCACTTGTTTCAATTTATACGGTAATTTATGAATGAGTTCGATTAGTTTTTGATTTGATATTTTACTTACAACATCGTTAGAAAAATCAATTTTTACTGGTGTTCTTTGCTCTTCTGCTTTTTTTATAATTCGTAGTCGCATCCACCTCTTTCTTCTATAAGAATGAATTTGTTTAATCGCAAGTCCAATTAGCCAAGGACGAAATGGCTTTTCACTATCGTATTTACGAAGCGATTCATATAGCTGTATGTATATTTCTTGAACGACATCATCTACATCCGTTTTATCCTCTATTAAGAAATGTGCTGTTTTATATACTTCTTGAATCGTTTTATCATATAATTCGCTATACGCTTCTTTATTGCCCGATAAAGTTAATTGGATTAAATGTACGTAATCTATTTCACTCTTCATATACCATCCCTCCTTTGTCTTACACAATATATTGGCAAGTAATTCATATTTCGTTCGATTTTTTCAAAAGTTTTTTATATAAATTAATATAATGATTCAATGGGTTCATAAGCTTCACTTATAACCATGCATAACTATTATATAATTTTCCAATTTCTAATGAAGGTTTAAAATGATTTATATAGTCAAATTTAGGAGGATATATGATGAAAGCTATCATTGTAACGTCGTTCGGTAGTCCTGAAGTGATGAAATATACAGATGTGGATATGCCGACTATTTTAGACAATCAAGTTTTAATTCGCGTTGTTGCTACTAGTGTAAATTTCGCTGATATTAAATCCCGTTATGGCAAAAAAGGAAATAAAGCACTACCTTTTATACCAGGGCTAGATGCCGCTGGTATTGTAGAACGTGTCGGTTCTCATGTGAAAAATATTCACCCTGGACAGCGTGTCATTGCTTTTCCTCAAAATGGATCTCACGCAGAATACGTTGTTGCAAATGAAAACCTTACTTTCGTTTTACCTGATGAAGTCGACTTTCAAACTGCAGCTGCTTGTCCGATCGTATCTTTTACAAGTTATAATTTACTTGCAAATGTTGCAAGGATTCAACAAGGTGAATCTGTACTCATTCATGCAGCTGCTGGTGGAATTGGTACTACAGCGATTCAACTTGCAAAACTATTAGGGGCTGGAAAAGTTATCGGTATTGTCGGAAGTGAAGCAAAAAAAGAAATTGCTTTAGATGCTGGAGCTGATTATGTTATTTGTCATCAAGATGAAGATTTTGTAGAGAAAGTCAATGAACTGACAAACGGAGAAGGAGTTAATATCATTTTAGACTCTATTTCTGGAACTGTTTCGGAAAGAAGTTTAAAATGTCTTGCTTATTATGGTCGCCTCGTTCATTTCGGTAATGCTAGCGGTGAAATTGGTAATTTTGAAACGAAAGATTTACATGCAAGTTGCCGCTCTATACTCGGATTCAGTTTCGGCACTACCCGAAAAAAACGTCCGGAACTACTCCAAAAAACTGCAAATGAAGTTTTCCGTTATTTACGTGACGGACGTTTGCAAATTAAGGCTACGAAATCTTTTCCACTTCAAGATGCAGGGAAAGCACATGAATGGGTCGAAAGTAGAAAAAGTACAGGGAAAGTAATACTAACTGTTCAGTCCTCTTCCTGAAATAAATACTTGAAATCGAGGTGTCATTCATGGGATCACGAATTATGCATGCTATTATCGCTAACGGTATTGCCGAAAAACTATGTATTCAAGATAAAACATCTTTCATACTTGGAGGGGTAGCCCCTGATGCGGTTCATTCAGCAGAAAAAAAAGAAACTTCACACTTTTACGCTGGCACAACGAAAAACTATACGAGAAGGATAGATTTCAATTCTTTTTTCATAAATATAAAGTTCATATGGATTCCCCTTTTCTCTTAGGTTATTACACCCACCTCATTGCCGATGACAATTGGCTAAGCGGCTTTTTTCTACCTTGGCTAAAAAATAGAATAGAAAACGACGAAACTATCGCACCTATGTACTATAACGATTTTAAATTATTGAATGCAAAGTTACTTCATCATTACGATAATGAACAACAGCTCTTCTCTCTTCTCAATCAAGAGGCTCACATCGTGGATATTGAAGAGGTTTCTAAAGAAAACGTTTTAGCTTTTCGAAAGTATCTTTTTGAAGATATGTTGTATCCAGAGCAACTTTTGCATGAAGACTTACAGGTGTTTTCGTTTGACCAAATTGTTGGTTATATCGAGACAGCTATTGAAAAAGGGGCATTTTTTATTAATCAACTCTCTAATGAAAGATCCACTTCAAACATGTAATCCCCCTCAAGATATTTGAGGGGGATTTTCACATAACAATATTATTATTGGTTCTTTTCCATAACCGCAAAATAATTCCCTTCACTATCAGCAAAGTTAAACACTTTACCAGAAGGCATAGTTACCATTTCGCCAACAGTAACATTTTTATTTGTTAAATCTGTATATAATTGGTCAAGATTTTCTGAGAAGAACATTAAAGACGGTGTACCAAGATTCAATTCTGGGCTCATTTTCGAAATAGCTTCTTTATTATGTAATATAATGCTTGTTTCTGCACCGTTAGTCGGAGCGATTTCAATCCATCTCATTCCTTGCTTGTTATCTTCCTCTGCTACTACATGAAACCCTACCTTTTCCGTCCAAAAATTTACTGCCTCATCTTGATTATTTACATACAGCATAATTTGTCCGACTTTATGAATCATTTATTTTCCCCCTAATGGTTTTTATATTCTATGTAGGTTTCTACAGGTACTATTGTTAATCCTTTTTCATTCAGTTGAATGCTTATAAATCGCTAGTCATTAAAAAGTTATCTTTTTGCTATGGGGAACTTAATAACCTTTGCTTAATAGCAATAATGTGGCTGTACCCCATCGCTATCAAGCTACGGTTACGAAGTCCCCCTAAACAATTTTTTTATCTCTTTACAATTATTTATGATCATTCAGCTCATTTTTGTCGTTTTGGGGAACAACCAATTTTTTAATATAGATTTTCAATTATATTACCGTCCTTTGGTTCAGTTTCACGAATCATATAACTATCTACCTTTTGCATTTAATATATCATGGTAAAGATAAAGATTGATTATGGCTATAACTCTATATAGGCTTTTTCCCCACCTGGAATCTTAAATTTATTTACATCATATTCTTTAATTATATATACCTTTATCGCTTCAAAATCTTTATCAAAAGCAAGAATTGGATTTTTTAAGAAATATATTATTTCTTCCTCGTCATAAATTCGGGCTTTAATTATTTCTTTATCAGAGTGAAAAGATAAATCGACTCCTTTGTAAAAATATTCGTAGTATCCCTCTTCATCCTGCTCACTCTTATCTTCAAATGGAACAGATTCAATATGATATATATTCCCATTTACATTTATTGATTTCATACAACATTACTCCCTTTTCAAGAATATCCATCAGAAGGTAAAGTGATAATAAAGTTATTTAAATGTTGTTCAACCAAAGCACCCTTTAGTTCAATAAGGGGTCCCGCCACATGCCCATCAAGCTAAAATTTTATAGTACCCCCAGAACGAAACTTTGTGCTAACTTGTAACAAAAAAGCTCATTTTTTCGTTTGGGGGTATTTGCTTTTCTTAGCTTAATGGCGATGGGGTATCACCAACATTTCGGAAAAAAAACACGCTAAGAAAAATAAAAGTCTTGCTGCATATGAAGTGTAGCAAGGCTTTTTTAAGTTGTTTTATTCTTATATTACTCATGTCTTTGTTAGCTAACACTTTAATTGTTATAATAGCCTTTTGTTTAATTCCCACAATGCTGTTTTGTTGCTATCCCATTTCAAAAGCGTTACTGCTTCCTCAAAGCATAACCATTTAAAATTGAAGTGCTCTTTGGATAATGAAATATTTTTTGTAGGAACTTTAACTCCAAAAGAAAATTCTTTTATTACATAAACATCTTCTCCCCAAAGGAATCCTCCAACTACATCCTCTACTGGTAGTGAAGACACAGAATCTAATTTTATATATGGACATTCTCTTATAATACCAGCCTCTTCAAACGCTTCCCGTTTTGCTGATTCAATCGGAGTCTCACCATCTTCTCCACCACCAGCTATTCCTTGCCAATAACCATAATCACTTCGGTTAAAAATAGCATATTAAATAGAATCATCAGTTTTTATATAAGGAAATATCAATACTTGATATGGTGCTCTCATTGCTTAACCTCCTCCCTGTGTAATGATAATAAAGTTGTTTCATTCGAGAGCCGAAAAACACGAATTTCGTACGCTAAACAAAATTTTATTAAGAAAAAGCCGATTTCCTGTACGCAAAGGAACCAACTTTTTTAGATTAGCTTGTTTCACTAATGCACTTGTTTATTAAATAACAATTTACCTTTAACTAGTTTTTACATAATCACTTTTGGTTTTCAAACCAAACTTTAACACTTTCAAAAAACTTTGACCCATTATATACCATATCTAAAGCATCAGCTACCGAACTTTCATCAGAGTAATATCTTTTAGTGCATTCATAAAACTGGATTGCTATATTTTTCATTTCGTCCTCAGGTAAAAAATGTATTGCCTTATTTTTTGGCATTTGCCATACTTCAATTGCATCATGATGTACATGGGATAAAACATGATATATTGTTGGAGAAACTTGTGTACTGAGTAAACGAACAACTCTATCTAATCGCTCTTTTCCGTGGTCTAAAAGAGTTGAAAAATACTTTGGTACAACAATTATATTATTTAATGCTTTTATTGCTGTCTGCTTCAATTGCTCATTTGTTGCTTCCTTGACCGGCAACCTTCCAGCTACAATTTGATAAGCACCAGGTACTGGACCAACAAATCCTTCTGGTAATTTATCTGTTAGTGCTTCACATTGAATATAACTAAATGGTTTTGTATCAATTTTGCTTAAATCACGATGAATTTCTAAGTATAGCTCCAATGGTAATACCCCTTGTTTTTCAAAAGCAGTTTCCTTCAAATAAAGATGAAAATCAATATCACTTGAACCAGGAATAACGCCACCTTTTACTACTGAACCGTGAACGATTAAGCCAATAAAATCCCCCCCTGTATGATATTGATAAATATCAGCAACTTGACCTATAATTTTTTGTCCATCGACTTCATATGTCAATTCCCGAGTCATGACTGGCTGTTTTTTATCATTTAGTATCCATTTTTTGAAGAGTCAATGGGCTTTATGTCGCAACACTCAAAATGAATTTCATAATATTCTTCCTCAGAAAATATTTGTACAATTTGGCCCATGACCTTATCAGCAATTATAAATTCATTAGTTTCAGAAATGTCCCAAAGTTCTTCAATAAATTTTGTGAAGTTCAATATCCTAACATTTACCCATATCGGTTCTAAACAATTAGGAACTAATATAAAATATTCTGTTTTATGATTTGAAAAATTTAAAGAACCTAAAGAATTTTCAATCCAAAAAATATACTTACTTTTAACAGCACCAATTGGAATACGGAACTTTGGTTTAGAATCAACCTTACGAAACTTTTTCAATGCTATATCGAATAGTTCTATCCATGAAGAAACGGGATTTTCAAATTCAATAAATTCTAAATTTGAAAATTGACTAACGATTTTTTTAGCACTAATTAACGCCTTTTTCCTACGAATCCTCTCACTTTGATATATCATAATCTATACGCCTCTCATTAATTATAGGTTGTTATTAGGCCTGTATATGTTTAAATATCTTTTCTTCATAAAATTATAAGTATACGGATTAGCTTCTTCTTTTAGTTTAGCTGCATGTGTATGTAATACGCCATCATTAATATGCTCACAATTAGCTTGTTTACTTTGAGATTCATCACACTCATAGTAACGCCCATGATGAGTGTAGTTAGCACTACATTCATAGTTCTTAGATTCATACTCTTTTTTAGATATATCATCTCCTACTTACCAATGTCGTGTAGCTTGTTGTGATCTAGGGATACGAGCTAAATCTTTAGCTTTATTAAATGTATTATTTAATTCCTTGAATTCTCCAATAAATTTTTCCAAATACACTCCAAACTCCTTTTATAACTTCTCCGATTATTTTTTTCAGAAGAACTACCTAATATTATGCAAGATTCCATTAGTTTATTTGTCTTTATCCTATTAGTAAAACACAAGCTTATCGCTAAGTTACAAGAAATCTTAACTCATTGCACACCAAAAATCACACTAAAATTTACTTATTATTTTTTAACAAATTTACCGAAAGAATTCTCCTTCCTCAAGCGTGTGAAGGGCGATAGGTGGGAGATGAATTTCAGTTTGGCATAGCCAAAAACTTTTGATAAACTGGATCTAGGAGATTACAGAAAGGAAATAGAGTGCGCAAACCAATCCATTCGGTTCCTGCGTAAAATATCAACCGTATCCAGAGTGCATCCAAACTTTGGACATCTAGGGGTGTAACGCCCCGAAGTAATGCTCAGGGAGGCGGTTACTTTCGTAGTGGAACTGAGAAGCTCCCACTTCAAGCTTTGCTAAGTGGCGAGTAGTTCACTATATCTTATGAAAGATTTAAAATTAATTCTGCTAAACTATCACAAATAACTTTGAAACTCCCTCCTTCATAATCTTCTAATTTTACTTTTCCATTTTCGTTATCTACAACTACCAAAAATCCATTGAACTCCATCCCAATAGGAATATTATTCAACTGATTATCATGTGCACTTTTATATCCTTGTAATGATACATAAAAGTCATGCAGTTCAATTCCTGGTATAACTGGATTCAACTCAAAATCATAACCTAAATAATTACCCCCTAAATCTAAAAACCAATAAGAATTATAATATTCTTGAATTGAATTATGTAATTGTATTCCCCAATCTTTTTCTATATGAGAAAAATCATGAATTACATGTTTCTCTAAAGGTCGCCAGCATACGTACCCTTCTGCATCTGGTTTTCCTTCGTAGATAAAAGTATCTGCTTCTTCTATCCATAAAGATTTTGGCAATGAATCATTACACTGTTGCCACTCTCTAACTATTTTATCAAAACAAATTTTCATTTTTTTATTTCCCTCCAAATTCTAGAAAATGCACATTACCATTCAAAACTTTATCAAGCTCTTCTATCCACGTTTTGGAATGAACATCCAATCGTAAAACCTCACCAACTAAAGCGATTCCTTCAAATAAATCAAAAAGCAATATATCAAAAAGTCCTTTACAAAATTTATAGCTATTATTCTTTACTCTTTATAAATTCTTTTAGTATTTCAAGGGTCTGTTGTAACCATACTATAGGCGTTATGTCTAAACTTTCGAAAAGTATTCCATCTGCACACCGCTGAATGTAGTTGTTTTTTTCATTATCCTCATAACCACTTTTAATAAAGTCAGTAAAAAAAATGATAGCGTATTGTAAATATTCCGTACTTGCTTCTTCAAGTAACTCCTGAAGTGCTTCTTCGTAAAATGTATCTTGATGAAACGTTGCTGCTAAAAACTGATAAACTGGATCTTCTGAATTCTTTTTTAATTGCATAGAAATCTCCTTTGGCAAACGTATTCTTAATCCACCAAGTCCATCACGATAAAACTCGTATATATATTTCATTTTTCACCTCCTAGTATAAACGGGATATCCGGTTATTATCTCATTATTTTTTATAATCATTTCTATTTTAAATCCGTGAGATGTTTGTCTTACATATCTAACTGTATCGACTTGAATCTTATTATTGTTTACTTCTTTCGCTTTGTAATTAACAGTTAATGTCGTACGTGTTGCTTGTGTTATTGTTTTTGAATTGCGTCAGAAGAAGATCTCATTTGAGTAGCAATTTGTTCAGCTTTTTGAACATTACTTCAAAATATTCCCATTACGATATAACTCCTTACTTTAATATGTTTTTTAATTGCCCAAAAAAAGAAGCTATGTAGTTTTTTATATTAATGATTTTTAACATGAAATAAGTAGTGTTTTCATATAGTCAAAAACATAGGCTCTATATCAATTGGTTAATCCATAAAATGGAATACGAAATTAATTATACCAATAACCCCCTACGTTTACTTAGAAAAAATTTTAGTTAGTGAATAATCTTTTTGGACATTTTTAAGAGTAAATATTTATTTATCCGAAAAGAGCACAATAAATCATACAAATGATTTAACTCAAACAAAAAAGACGTAACTACGTATAGTTACGTCTTTCCCATTATTTACGGGCAGTAAGACTCCCACCTCAAAAATTCAGGTAGAGCAAAGAAGTTAGGTGGGAGATTAACTGCCTGTAAACGCCCGATTGGTGAGAGCTAATAATCAGTGGGGAACAGCCACCACTGATTAAAGTTTCACATTATCTAGGCTTTTTCTTCCCAGTAAATGCTGGTTTCTTTTTCTTTGGTGCTTTCGGTTTCGTTTCTACAAATGATCCTTTGAACATTTCTTGCTTCGTAAACACGATACCTAATTTTTTCGCAAATTGAAGTAATTTACGCTCTTCTTGTTGTGTTACAAGAGAAACAACAGTTCCTTCTTTACCCATACGTCCAGTACGGCCTGAGCGGTGAATATATTGGTCTACTGTGTCTGGTAACTCTAAGTGAATGACATGTGTTAAATCATCAATATCTATTCCACGTGCTGCAATATCAGTAGCAAGTAAAATTTCTAATTTTCCGCCGCGGAACGCCCGCATCGTTGCTTCACGCTCTTGCTTACTTGCCTCTGCATGAAGTGCTGCAGCTTTCATTTTACGGAACTTCAATTTCTCCGTAATTTCATCTAAACGGAATGGGTCATTTAAGAATGCTACCGCTTTTACATCGCCCATATGCATAATTCTTCTTACATAATCATTTTTTTCGCGTCGCTCACAAATGATATACGTGTGCTCAACTAAGCTTTTTGACTCTGAACGTGTTACACGTACTAATTGTGGTTCAACTGCTAAATCACGTGCCGCATCTTCTGCTGCTTTTGTCATTGTAGCTGAAAAGAATACTAATTGACGATCGCGCATCGTTGATTTGATTACATCCTGTACAGCGCCCATCATCTTTTGTTTTACAATTTGATCAAACTCATCAAATACAATTGTTTTCACTTCGTGCATTTTTAGCTTTTTCATACGAATTAATTCTAAAATACGTCCTGGTGAACCAACAATTACTCTCGGGTGTTTCTTTAATTTTTCTACTTGGCGCTTAATATCTGCACCACCAATTAAAGATGCACCTGAAATATCAGTTCCTGCTGTAAACTTTTGAACCTCTTCGTGAATTTGCATTACAAGTTCACGTGTTGGCGCTAAAACAACAATTTGTGGCTGTTTTACTTCAGGATTAATTTTATGTAAAAGGGGTAATAAATACGCTAATGTTTTACCTGTTCCAGTTGGGGATTCAGCAATAACGTCTTGTCCTTCTAAAATAGTTGGAATCGCTTGTTTTTGAATTTCAGTTAACTCTTTAAAACCAGCCTTCTCCCAAGCTTGTTGTAAAAATGGTTGCATATCTTTTATCATTCGTTTTTCTCCTTTATCTCTATTTTTGAAGAAAATGCTGTATTGCTCGCACTGTTTCTATCATGTGAGAAATAACAGCTATTAAATCATCAACATGGTCTTCTGTAATCGCTTTTTGAAATAGAACCTCTACCTTATTATGATATGAAATCGCTTGCTTATTATATTCGTATGAAACTTTCTGCATAATCATTCTTTCTTTTCCCCATATAGAACGCATTAAAGTTTCAATTTCTTCGCATCCTATCTCTGGCTGTTCTATCGGGAATGAAAATGCTAACTTCATTTCACAACCTGGTGTAAACTGAGGCACTTCTAGTATTTCACCAGACAAGTTCTTTGCATCCACAGATAATGAAAATGTTGCTTCTACTAATGGTTCGAACGGTTCTGTTAATTGAAATGAGATATGATATATACGACTTAATGAGGCAAGGTCCATCATATCTTTTCGATTTGTTACAAGAATGTCTCCATGTAAATCAAAATCATAAACAGCACCTTCTACGATTACTTTTAAATTGTCAAAAGCAGTTGGATCAAACATAATTTCCTCCAAAAAACAGGCGCCTTTCGATGGAAAGGCGCCACTTGATGTATATATAGTTTACAGATAAACGAGATGAATTACAACCTTTTAGAATAAACCTACTGCTTTTCCATCTTCATTTACATCCATTTGTAGTGCTGCTGGTTGTTTTGGAAGGCCTGGCATTGTTAACATTGTTCCTGTTAACGCAACGATAAACCCTGCACCGATTGATGGTTTTAGTTCACGAATTGTAACGATAAAGTCAGATGGACGACCTAATTTTGTTGCATCGTCAGAAAGAGAATATTGTGTTTTCGCCATACAAATTGGTAGGTTACTCCAGCCTTCTCCTTCAAATTGAGCTAATTGTTTACGTGCTTTCGGGGCAAACTCAATATCTTTTGCACCGTACACTTTTTGAGCAATTGTACGAATTTTTTCTTCTAATGGTAATTCTAATTCATAAAGTGGTGCGTAATTGTTTTCACCTTTTTCAATTTCTTTTAATACTTTCTCAGCTAAATCAACACCGCCTTGGCCACCTTTTTCCCAAACTTCTGTTAAGGATACTGCATAACCACGCTCGTTGCACCATTCTTGTAAGTATGTAACTTCTGCATCTGTATCTGTAATAAATTTGTTAATCGCAATTACGAATGGAACGCCGAAGCTTTGGATTGTTTCAACATGTTTTTGTAAGTTTTCCATTCCTTTTGCTAACGCGTCTACATTTTCTTCTTTTAGTTGGTCTTTTGCCACACCACCGTGCATTTTAAGCGCTCGAATCGTCGCAACGATAACGACTGCCTCTGGTTTAATGCCAGCTGCGCGTGCTTTAATATCCAGAAACTTCTCAGCACCTAAATCCGCACCAAATCCAGCTTCTGTAATAACATAATCACCTAATTTCGCTGCCATTGTTGTAGCAATAACGCTGTTACAACCGTGAGCGATATTAGCAAATGGTCCACCATGAATGATTGCTGGTGTATTTTCTAATGTTTGTACTAAGTTTGGTTTTAATGCATCTTTTAATAGAAGTGTTAATGCTCCTTCTACTCCTAAATCTTTAACTGTTACCGGCTGATTCGCAAAGTTATAAGCGACTACGATGCGAGATAGACGTGCTTTTAAATCTTGAATATCTATCGCAAGGCAGAATACGGCCATAATTTCAGATGCTACTGTAATATCAAAACCATCTTCGCGTGGTACACCTTGAACTGGTCCACCAAGACCAATTACTACATTACGAAGTGCACGATCATTTAAATCAACGCAACGCTTCCAAACAATTTTACGTGTATCAATTTGAAGTGTATTTCCTTGTTGAATGTGGTTATCAATAAACGCTGCTAGTGCGTTATTGGCAGTTGTAATCGCATGAATATCTCCAGTAAAGTGAAGATTAATATCTTCCATTGGTACAACTTGTGAATAACCACCACCTGCTGCCCCGCCCTTTAATCCCATCGTTGGTCCAAGAGATGGTTCGCGAAGTGCAATTACTGTTTTCTTACCAATTTTATTAAAAGCTTGCCCTAAACCAACTGTTACTGTTGATTTACCTTCTCCTGCTGGAGTTGGGTTAATCGCTGTTACTAAAACAACTTTTCCGTCTTTCTCGCTTTGTAAGCGCTTAAAAATTTCAAGAGATAATTTTCCTTTATAATGTCCATATGGCTCTAATTCTTCTTCTAAAATGTTTAATTCAGCTGCAATCTCTTGGATCTTCTTCATGCTTGCTTCTTGTGCAATTTCAATATCGGATTTAACTGTTGTAGTAGTTGTCATATACCCTAGTCCCCCTTTAATTGATTCTGATGATATTGTATCAGTTTTTTGTATTTTCTGCACTTATTTACCTCCTAAATTCCGCCCATTTCTTCGCAATTTATTTTTTTAGCATAAATACCCATAAAAATGTTAACGCTTGTTGTAACTCTGTAGGTAACTGCCCAAGCATCTTTTCATTTACACCACGTTTATATACACCCATACCATCTACAATTTCAAATCCTTGTTCTTTTGCTAACTGCTCAAATTCCCAAGGCATCATTGTATTGCAAACGACATTTTTTCCGTATAAACGTGGATAACTATTTTCACGCGGCTTTGCTGTCGGTCCTAAAATCGCAACACAAGCGTAGCCATCTTTCTTTAAAACACGCTTTATTTCACTTAACGCTTGCAAAGGTTCCTTAGTCCATTCTAGCGAATTAATTGCCATAATCGCTTCAAATTCCCCATTTTCAAATGGCAATGAAGAAAGATCACCTTTAATAAAAGATAAATTTGGACCTTCTCCGCGTTCCTTCCCCTTTTGAATCATAAACTCTGATAAATCGACTCCATATGCTTTATATCCTGCAACACTTAATTTGTATGTACCGTAACCATCACCACATCCAACATCTAATACCGATACACCTTTTTCTACATACCGCTCAAAAAATGGAATGATTGTACTCCTGCTCCCACTATCCCACATTTCCCCACTATTTTGATTCCAAAACTCTGCATTACTATCCCATTTCTTCTCTGCCGATTCATGCCAATTAAACTTCGTCATACATTCCCCTACCTTCAGTTATTATCATTCATTTCATTCTACATCATTTTCCAGAATTCCTGTTTATCTTCATAAGGAGATGGATAAGATAGCAACAAAATCGAGATTCTCCAAAATTTGCTTCACTTGGGTATAACTCATGCTCATGTTCTTTTCTTTATGAAAGATAATAAAGATACACCCAATTGAAAGAGAGGGATGTATATGCCAAGAAAGAGAAATCATCATTTTAAAAGTGGTGAAAAAAAGGAAGAGTATGCAGCTGAAATATCTCCAGCTGGCATTCCGATTAGACATGAGCGCAAAGAAATTGCACATGAAATAGAAGGTACAAATACTGGTGCAATTATCGGCTATGTCGCATTATTCCTTTCGTTATTCTCAATTGCTTTTTATCCTGTTACACTCGGCTCCCTTGCTATTTTAGTTGGCTTATTAGCTGTTAATTTTGGAGCAAGAACACTCGGGTATACAGCAATTGGGTTTGGCAGTTTTTCTGTTCTATTCACTTTACTATATCCGCTTGCTTTATCAGCGTTATAGAAAAAACACACCAAGTTATACTTGGTGTGTTCACTCATGATACAGCATAATATGTCCGCATCCACAACAATGCTTTGCTATAATTTCTTGAAAGACTGGATAATTTTCTTCATCCCTATGTTCAATAAATACCTTTTCAAATCGATACATATTCGGTGCATACGCCCAATCTTGTTTCGTACGAGCGTATAATGTTGACGAAAAAAATTCTTCACCACCGCAAACGATACAGATCTTCTTCATACATATACCTCCTATGCTTGTCTTATTTCATTTATATGAACATAGGCATAAAAAAAAGACCTTCTATCATGAGAAAGTCTTTTCTGAAACAAAAAGAAATGTACCAAATATACCTACTCCGCTATACTCTTTCTTTTTTCCAGCTTCTGTTTCATACGCTTGTTTCACATTCATGAAAAATACACCATTTCGCGCATCAGTGCTTATGAACTTCAATTTCTCTTTTGTTTCACCTACATTTTGTGTGCATTCAAAACTATTCTCATCACATTCTAAAGCATACTTGTCCTCTAAATACAATCTAAAATCAGATTCTTTCGGACAAGTTAAAAGTAATATTGCAACAAGAATAATACTTACAATACCCACAATTGTGTAATATTTCTTCATTTGTTCTCCTTTCAAAAGACAAGAAAACTTGACTTCATTCGCCAAGTTTTCTTAGTCCACAACCCATTGCCACTCTTGTTCCTTCTTATCAAAAATGAGCCAACCAGTTTCTGTTGCTTCCTCTTTCAATTCATCGATATTATCTAGTACCTCATCTGTACTTTCAAACGAACCAACTACATATACCGGAATTTCAAGACCTCTTCTTGACTCAATTTTCCCCGCTAAATCAATATAAAGCCCATCTTCCATTAACGGAACAAGTCCCATGATAACTTCCTTTGAAATTGCTGGGAATATCTTTGATTTTTGGAAGAAAGAAAAACGTTTTTTTCCAAACGAACCGAGTTTATAAGGAATCACTTTACTTAGCATTCCTACAAAATCACCGATTCTACGGTAATACACTTTGTTGTACCAACCGTCATCATGTGAAAAATAAACAAATCTATTTTTCAACAACGGAAAGAATGTTCTCCCCAGTGGTTCTTTTTTGTGAGCCAAATATAGCAGTTCTGCAATTTCCTTTGGCTCTAATTCATCTAAATCGCTTGCATCATCAAAATCTACCCAACAAAATTCATCAAATTCATCAATCTCTGCTTGAATTAGCTTATGTATGTTTTCTTCCTCGACATATTCAAATAAAGTATGATAATGAAAATCTGTCCACTCAAAATTATGCTTTAAAAGCAATACTTGATGAAGCGGTGAAGGGATGTTACTTGCAAACTCTTTAAACGTAATTCCAGATGTAATAAAACAATGACCCCGACGATTACCATTAATATATATCATATTTTTTACTTGGTCAGATCCTCCAGACAAAGCACCTAGCCACCTTCGTTTTGTATGTTTCAATTCTATAGCATATTTTAACATGAAAAATTTTAGAAACATAGAAAAAACTTCAAAAACTATTTACAATTTCATGTGTTTTATTACATACTGATTACAAGAAAAAACACCTGCTCATAAGCAGGCGTTTTCAAACGATTTCATCCGGGTTTTGAGGGTGATGATTTCCCTCTTTCTTTTCATTTTTTTGGAACATCGATTGAATTTTATCAATTGTTTGTGGAGCTAACTCAATCATTTTTTCCGCTAAATGCGTCGCATTTTGTAAATGAAGAATGTTCACACCATCTTTATTCACCACTAGAAATGCTACTGGTGTAATTGAAACTCCACCCGCGCTACCACCGCCAAATGCAGGGTTACCGTTCGTTCTTTGCCCATCATTCGTTTGGAAATCAGATCCTCCTGCTCCAAAACCGAACGCCACTTTCGAAACCGTTAACACTACACCACCGTCAGCCGTTTGAACAGGCTCTCCAACAATCGTATTAACATCGACCATTTCCTTTAAGTTTTCCATTGCTGCTTTCATTAATCCTTGAATTGGATGATCCACCGTTCATAACCTCCTTTGTCATATCTTTCCTAGTTTTTCCGAAACTTTGTGAACTAAACATAAAATTTTATATTGATTTAAAAAACACGAAATTGTAATATTTAGAGAAAATAAAAAAGAGGTCAATTCGTTATGATACGAAAATTAACAAAGAAAGATAATGAGCAAGTATTTACTTTTCTAAAAGAAGAAGCAGCTATGAATTTATTTATGATTGGAGATATTGAAGCTTTCGGTTATGAGACAGATTTTCAAGAACTATGGGGGAATTTCAATAAAGATGGCACATTAAAATCCATTCTGCAGTATACCCTTGTCTAAGCAGTTCTTTTTTCATCCTAATGTACACTTGTTCATTATTCTCTACATAAAAATCCTCCATGATCACATCTATGTCTGCTCTCTTAGAAAACTCAATAACTTTTCCAGGGTCCATGAACAAAGGAGATGAGACACTTCCTTGTCTATGCTCCCCAGCTTCCTCCTGAGTTACGCTTGCGAATCTCTAAGAATGTTTACTGCTGGATCAGTGTCAGTGTAGTCCTCAATAGTAGTAACTAGTCACATGTTGACTGAGCTAACCTCATTAGAGAGGCAGTACCAGATAGTTTTAACTCCTTTACTACAACCTACTGCCATTTGAGCTTTATTGTAAGTAGCGTTACTCGCAGGTAAGTCTGCGTAGCCACTATAGAAGTAATAACCCATCGTATCGCCACTTGAAACACACTGTTTAGTGATATTTGCGTAAGGTATCTGAAATACATCTGTAGAGCTTCCACTAAGAACGTAAAATATCTCAGGAGATGTTACCGTACTAGGAGTTGATGTTTTGTAAAACCTTGTGAAGTATACTCTCTGAGCAGCACCTGTTAGGTTAATCACCTTGTTTTGATGTAATAAGAAATAAGCCTCTGTAGAGTTTAGCTTTTCTAGTTTCATTGCATATGAGCCTGCTCCTATTCCGTCCACTCGTGAGGAGTAAGCCTGTGCAATACCCTCCTCCAGCCCTTTCTCATAGTCCAGTCCATGTGTTAGGGCATTGTCCTGTAATGGACGGCTCACTACTCTTTAGTGTCCCAGAGAAGGTTGCATCTGCTCCGGACTGTACTTCCCATTTAGGGTATGTGGGATATCCATCTTTAACAGTGTATTAATCCTTATCAATCTTTTATTAAAGCCAAGAGTTTATTCTCCGTTACCATGCTTTCAAGTCATAATAAGCCTAGGGGGATAGTACTTGCGGCCGAAACCTAAAACGGTTTCCCTGAATGTGAGTGTGTTACCCTCATTACCCCCTGACCGGTATTATAAACATAGAATGTCCAGTACTTATTGGGGTCCCTTAAATCATTGAACCAACGGGCAGATGTAACACCTGCGGGAACCCACTGGTGAATAATGGTCGGCTCATTTTCCCTCAGCCCACGATCAACCCAAGAGCCTTCGCCAGGGGCTAATCCTAAAGTTGCTGGACGTTGTCCCCCCCTGAAAAACAGCTCAAGTATATTGAACTCTCCCTGCTCAGTTCCCGGATGCACACTAAAACTAAGCCCGCCACCTCCCCGGACAACTAGCGGATAGCTTTGTCTTATGGTGGTTTCCTCCCCTACATATCGCCCAGCTTGATACCCAGCTTGATACCCAGCTCGATATAAATCCAGATTAGGACTAGTTGTGCGATTCGCTATACCTTCGTCATAAGTATAAGGTGTATAATACGGATGATACACAGACAATCACTCCTCATTTTAATTATATTTTTCTCGATATTATATTTTTCTCGATATTATATTTGGCTGTCTATGTGTTAGATGATTGTCTATACATAATTTGGGGGACTGCCTAACAAAAAAGGCTATCTCCCATGACGGAGAATCGTACAGGAACGAAATGAAACCCCATTTTATTTATGATGATCCTTTAAAGTTCTCTACCCCTATACTTAATAAAAACTTATAGGTAAAGGGTCCCATCGCTTTTTTTACTATTCTGACCGATCATACCTGCAAAGGAATCCCCCTACTCCCTTCATAGCTAGAAACATTTTAGTCATTGTGAGATTGACAAAGTCTAAACCGTTAGCCATCATAGTGAACGTTGTAGGGCTCACCTTATCTTTCATATATTTCTAATTATCTTTAAAATCTTGTAAACTAGTTACTGCTTGCCTCTCCTCAGCAGTTAAACCTGAAAGAATCGTCTCTTGCTAACCTCGCTTGGTCTATTTTGTCTTGCACATCAGCCAACTCGCTTGTAGTCTCTACAACTCCCATTATTGAGGTCATTGCGGGTGCACCAAATCCAGCTGCAGCTATCCCTGCCGTTCCTAGCCGTTAAACCTCCAAGTCCCGCTAAGATAGGAGCAAGGTCTGCCGAGCCTACAGCCCCTAGAGCCGTTAGTTTACTAGCAAAATAGTCTACCTCACTGAAGTGTACCAATCGGGAAAAGCTCCATCATCATTCTCCGTTCTTTTTAGATATATTCTTCGACTTGTTACTCAAAATTTCTAATAGATAGGAAATTCCAATACCTATTCCACCAATAATCAATGCTGCAATAGCTGTTAGAAACTCCTTTCCCATTGGCTGCGGAAAAAAGAATGAAGAAAAAAATAACACTGCGGTAAAAATATACATCAAAATACGCCCTTGTTTAAACATGTGTGATTACTCCTTTTTTCTTTTTCAAAAGGGATAAAATCCGGAATCTCAATTTTATTAGGAACGACTTGATACTTATGGATTATTAGTTCAGAATCATTTTTATAAGTATATCTATATATCACGAATATACAATACATATTAAGAAACTTTTATGTAACTGTTAAATCCTCTGCAAAGGGAAGTTTTTTAGAGAAGTAATATTCTAAAGCACTTGCCTCAAACTTCACTCCTATAAGATTTCCTTGAACTATATTTAATGATAATTCTTTCTTGTTTAAGTACATTAATTATTTCTATTCTTTTTAAATTTATTAGTTATGTATTCTAATAAGTTTGTAGTTCCAAGAGACATTGCCCCAATACAAGTATAAAAGTGAAAGAAATAATTTTCACTTTTAAAAGAATATCCTACAATTAACCTTCCAAGCTTTCACTCTGCAATTTTTAACTTATCCGCTATGGTTGTTGGTATGTGTACACATCCAAGGTTGGTAAGCTGAGAGTGTTTTCTCAAGGGTTAGAACTGTGAGTGTCTCGTATAAGAGGACTACTTTAGTTGGCTCATTAGAGCTAGCTCGGTAGCCCTCTTTTTTGCGTACAACGAAAAGGAGATCACCAAGAGGAGGAACGATTAATTATGCTATTCAAATTCGCTATTAAGGATTACCTAGACGAGAAGGATTTTGCCAATTTAGCACCTCGGACAATCAAATCTTATGGAGATACTCTCACCGAGTTTCAAGTGTTCTGCTCAGAGCGTGAACTCATAGACACTGAGGAGGTGAGAGAACAAACCATTAAGAGCTACCTCGTGTATTGCCAACGAGAACGACAAAACAGCGTACTAACAAGAAATACTAAATTGCAGCACTTGAAGACTTTCTTCCAGTTCCTTGAGGACGAGGAAGTAATAAGTCAAAAGAGAAATCCAGCTCGTAAGCTCAAGCAAGCTAAAACAGAGACTCGAATAGAAGTCTTCTCAGATGAACAAATAAGAATGATGCTTATCATCAACTTACACCTAACGCAGTCAAACTCATGTTTAGCCGACTCGCGAAGATAATGAACTTTAAGAACGTTAGACTGTCAGCTCATAGGTGCTTGATGGCTGGAATGGATGTATTCACTCTGAGTAAACTCCTCAGACATTCAAACTTGAAGATGACTGACAAGGTGATTCCTCAAAGGAGGAACATACTTTGAGAAAGCAAAACCTAGAATCCGTACTTATAGCAAGTGGTATGACAGGTTTTATTTATGAAGTCGGCTATCTCCTATCACTCTTAATAGTCAACTACTAATTATAAACTAAGGAGGAATTTTAAAATGAAAACAACTCAATTGGATAAATTAATGGAGATTATTGATAATACAGTAGATGCAAAGCAAATTAAAATGATGAAGGAGCTAGGCTATGAGGTTACTCATGAGATGGCGTTCTCAGAGGTACTAGCAATTCACCACGAGATGAACAAAGCAGGTATCTCTACAGAAATTAAAACTTTACAACAAGGAACTACATACTTAGTAAACCTTCGAGTTGGACACCTAGAAGATTCTTTACAGTTCAACCTCAGCGATACAACTGACGAGGAGGTTACAGCATGTTAACTAAATCAACTTACAAGGTATCAGCTAACTCAAATAAAGCTCCGCAATAAGATACAAGTAGGATTAGATTAACAGATTAGGAGCTTCTCAGAGAGCTCTTTTTACCATCCACCGCGAGAAATACCTAACAATACATCTAAGAGACTTTACACTATTTATGAACAAACGAATAAAAAATTACACAAGTCGATCTGAGAGGTCGTTTTTCTCATGGAAAGCAATTTCAATTGAAATATGTATTTTCTTGAGATGGCAACTACTAGTTTCACCTATGGCAATCCCCCTCGGATATCCTAATTTAATGATATGCTACTTATTAATTCTGTACAAAAAAATAAAGCAAGGATTTCTCCCTGCTCCTGTTAGTTCCTTAATTAAGAGATCAACCGCCAGTATTTCCATCTGCCATTGTTTTTACTAGATTAGTAGTTTGTTGCTCATCTACTGAAGTATGTACTCCAAGTGTTAAAGTTAAAATTGTTACAATTCCCATTAAACGTATTGCCTTTTTCATTTTAGCGCCTCCTTTTTGTGAATTTCTTTTTTAGCTTCATAGCTTAAATAAAAGTACTTACTACCTTGCTCGAAACTGCCTTCATTATGATACTGAACAGCTACGACTTCAGTATATTCTTGAACATACTCCCATAGTTGTTCTCTTTTAAAGTACTCCATTCCTGCTAAAGCTGCCTTTTCTAATTCTTGAGCTGGAGCATTTTGAACCATTGATTTTAAAATTGCAAATCGGTACTGATACTCATTGTTTTCTAGTTGTGTACATATTGTTAAACCTTTTTCAATAAGCTCCAGAGCAACTTCTATTTGACCTAATTTAAAGTGCTCTCTAGCCTCAACAAATAGGGCTCTGTAATTCGTTGGCATTTTTTCATTAACTTCAGATAAATAACGAATAGCCAATGGAGAGAGGTTTTGACTTGCATACATTAAACCTAGATTTTGGCGAACCATAAGGATAAAGTGCTCTTCCTCTATCTTTTGAAAAGTATTCATTGCAGAAGTCAAATACTCCTCAGCTAGTTCCCATTCTTTTAAATGTATACATGCTAATCCATAAAGGTTATTACAAAAAGCTAGATTCAACTCATTGTCCTTATGTTTAGAGAATATCTCTTTAGCTTTCGTTACATGAGTAATTGCTAACAGTGCTTGATAAACATGATAACGGAATGTAGCTAATTTATAGTAAAACTCTGCATGTTCAAGTTCATCAGAAATATATCTTAAGAGTGATTCAGCCTTCTCATAGTGCTCTTTGGCTAAAGTGTATTCACCAATTGCATTAGAGTGGATAGCTTTAAAAAAATGATAATAGTAGGATAGCGAACTATTTGTTGGTACACCATAAAAGTCGATTTCATCAAAACTATCTTTGGATACTCTCAAGTTATCAATTAAGTAATTGTATCGAAAATCGAGAAGTAAGTAATGCTGCAATAACTCTGAGCTATCTTTAATCTCATTAACTTTTGCTTCCACTTTTTGTTTTAAATCCCTTGCTTTTTCTATATGTCTCGAGCGAATCTCTAAATACCATTCGTTTAATAATTGGGTTACTTGCTCATTCCCCTTTGTTTGAACGTTCATAAATAACCTCCTCATCCTTTTTATGCAAACCCCCCCTATAATAAACAATAGCAAAATTTGAATACATAAAAAAGGCTATATATTTATTTCTCAAGAAAATTCTGAATAAATAACTACAAAAAACTCCTAGCTATAACTAGGAATTTTCCTCTCAAAGAGAATTATTATAAACATAACTTTATTTACATTTCTACTAATTTCTCACGTAGAACTAATTCATTCTCAGTCATATACCCTCTATGCATTTCCTCTACAATCTTATCATGATTAAAACACAATACTTTTTCATCCCCTAAATAACCTACTGGATAAGGAACACCTACATAATCAAAATCTCGTTTATCCGCTGATACAACCATTCTTCCAATAATCATAACAACTTGTTCTATACCTTCTAGTTTCACTACTGTTCCAATTGGTAAAAGTTTCATAGTTATTTATCCCCTTTTATTTTTTTACTTTTCTTCCAATAAAGTCCATTAAATATGTAAATCCAATTGCTAATCCACCAAAAACAAGTATATAAAAGAATGTAAGAATACGATCTCCTAATGACTGCGGAAAAAATAATGAAAGTAATGCAATAATAGGTACTGTTATTAAATATATAGTTCTCATTTGTTTGAAAGGACGCATCTACTTACTCCTTTTTCTCTGGTTTTACAAATAAGCCAGCTGCAAAGTCTTTATACAAAGGAGTATAAATCCCATTCTCAGCTCCAGCATGCACTTTAAAACCTAAGTTTCCAACTCCCAACTCCAAACGCAGGGTAATGTCATGATCACGGAAATATGGAATAATATCCGGTATATCAATTTTTTCAAATAACACTTCATACTTATGTGCAGTATACGCAGCATCTGCTTTAAAACCAAACAGACCACCTGTTTTGATATCCTCCATACTGTTCCGATTAGTAAAAGTTTCATGATTATTCTCTCTTCTTATATTAGACATTATTTATTGTTAAATTTACTAAACATCCATTCGTAAAATTTATTAGTACCAAGTGCACATGCTCCTAAAATAAGAACACCTATAATAAAGCCAATCTTTTTAGGTAATTCATAAGGAGATATAAAAGCAACTACAAGTAATATAGCAATTGCAACATATGTAATAATCCTTCCAGCCTTAAATGGTTGCATATTGATATGCTCCTCTCTTAATCCTCAAATTTAATGGTACCACCTAATCCATAACCATCTCCAACATATAATCCCATTTCTTTTCCTACTAGTCCATAACTAGCTAATATACCCGCAAAGTCATATGCAGGATCCCCTATACTGACACCACCAAAATCAATAACCCCTGAAATTTCCTTCTTTACCGAGCTGTATAAAATATTCGTCATACCAAAATCCCCATGAACGAGACACGGAGTAAAATCAAAATGACTTCTTTTATTTACATATGACTCAAATGATGTTGAAACTGACTGTCTCGCATCTTCTCTCATAAAAGGAATTGGCAATGTAATAAACTCTCATATTCTTTCTAATAATTGTGTTTCTATTCGAAGCTTCTTCACACCTTTTCTATATTTTGGAAACCGAAATACTATATTCTCATTTACGATCAATACATCATTATTTTGACCAATTTCATTTACATAAGCCGATTCTACTTGCAATGCAGGATACACCCTTTGTAAATAAGTAACATACACATTTTCTTGCTTCATTTTTTTTCTTCTCCCATTTAGGCTATTGTTCTCACTTCAAAGTCATAACTACTTGTCTTTCAGCAAAACCAAACTCTTTGTACATCTCTTTCGCAAAGTTCCCTGCAAATACATTCAAACGAATTTCGAAATATTTCTCTTGTAATATAGTAATTCCTGCTTTCATTAGCTTTCTCGATAAACCCTTCCCACGATACTGTGAAAAAATGTACAATTCATAAATAAACCCAATTTTTTCTCCAGAAAAATAGTCTGTATTTTCCCCGACTAAAATCCATCCAGCTATCTCATTTTCTTGCTTTACGATTAAATAATACGCTCCTTTTTCTAATAAAGGCTTCGTAATTTCGATTGCTTGTTCTGTGCTTACTTGACAATTCCCTCTCGTTCCTTCAAAAAGCGATTGTGCAGCACAATCTAATATTTGCTTCGTTTCTTCTTTATTCGCCTTAATAATCATCCTTTCACGCCTCCTCTTCTCCAATGGGCATTAAAATACCATTCTCAAGATTCTCTGATTCCATTACAATTGCTATCAGTCCATTTTCCGTACTCGTTTCATGAAACTCTCCCTTTTCCAAAAAAACAGCTTGTCCTGCTTTCACTTTCAATTTTTCTTTATCTGCCCCGCACACAAATCCTTCGCCGTCTACAATAAGAAGCAGTTGAGATACAACTGCTTCTTGATATCCGATTATTCCATTCGCTTGTAAATGCATTGCGCCGATATGTATATCCCCTTGATGTTTTACTATTTTTTACATCATAAAGTCTGATTGAAATGCTGATATGTGCTTCCCTACTTTTTTACTGAAATCAAATATTTTCATGCATGGTTCTCCTTATATATACAAAACCATCCTTACTGTTTGCAACATATGTCCTTCGAAATCTTCTTCAAATTGCTCTAAAGCTGCAAAGCCTTTCGCTTCATAAAATCGTTTACCTTTTTCATTTGCTGCTTCTACATGGATGTACATTTTCCGAATCCCTTTTAATACCGTGATTCCTCTTTGTAACAACGCTGTTCCTATTCCTTTCCCCTGCTGACCCGGTAACAAATAAATCGCTCCTAATTCTGCTTCATTTTGCAGTCTAATAGGTGAGAAATTCGCAAAGCCAATTACTTCCCCCTCTACTTCAGCAACAAATAAATGTGTATTTTCCAGTCGGTATTTCATCTTTTCATCAGAATACGCTTCATCTAAAAAATTATCTTGAATCGCTCTTGGGATAATTCCTTCATATGTGTCATGCCAAGCTATTTTTGCCACCTTTTGTACAGCACTAATATCTTCTTGTTTCATCTCTCTAACCACATATGTCATCTCGATGTCTCCATTCTCTTAAATTTATATTCTGCTAGTATGCTAGAAAAAACTGCAGAACCATTCTCATAATTCACTTTAATTTTTCAATACCAGCTCTTTTTACATTGAATTTTTGATATACATACTCCATGACATATAAAAACTGCTTTGCATTTAAATGATTCATCATGGTACGATGCGGCACCCATTTTTCAGGTATGTAATATGACTTTGAATTATCATTAAAATCTTGAAAAAAATGATGATATGAATAGTGCAATTCTAAAAGTTTACTTGTAACCGTGGGTGCTAAAAAGACTGTTCCATTACTAGGAAATGTACCGACAGAAGGAAAATCAATGTAAAAACTTTCCCAATCATTCATAAAGTTACCCAATTCTTCCCTATACAAATCAACGTTTAAGTCATTGTAATCCGCTAATGTAATATGGGGCTCTTCTCCTTCTATTAGAACAATACCTACCCTGTCTGCTAATTTTTTTGCATCTCCTTTATCTCTTTTACAAACGCACGATCAAATGTAGCAACAACAGCGAACACCTTTCTTCACTCCTTCGTTAAGCGTAAAGCTTCCCATTCTTCACGAATCATTCCCATACGAATAGAATCGTAGTATGTACCATTATAATAACGGCATTTTCGCATTCTTCCTTCTAACCTCATTCCTATTTTTCCAGCTACTTTCATCATTCGTTCATTTCCAGACCAAGTCGTGAGTCCAACTCTACCAATCTCCATATTTTCAAATAGAAAATCTCTATATAATCGTAAAGCTTCTGTACCGTAACCACCATTCCAATATGTTGGGTTATAAATAACAATCCCCATCTCCAACCAACGCGTCGGCTTATATTCCCAATAAAAACCTACCGTCCCGATTATTTCCCCTTCATTTTCAACAATAAACTGGGATAGTGGTTCTTCTTTTAATCGTAATTGTAAATTCTCTTTGTACACCGAATACTCTTGAATAGAAAATGGAAAGTATGGTGCATCCCACTTCTTCCATTCTGGATTTTCTTCCTGAAATACGAGAGCCCATAATGGCTTTATATCACCCTCTTCAATTGTTCGAAGCTGAACTTTCTTCCCTTTTAACATCGTTTTCTGCATAAAGTCCTCCTACATACATTGCTATTTAATATATACAATTATAATATTTTTTCTGAAAAATCAAAACAAAAACCTCACTTATACTGTATAATTTTGTAAGAGAATCTGATGTTTCCTAAACACTTGAACCCTCACATTTTTAATTATGCAGAACGCAGGTGAGATACTGAAAAAACCTATCGGTATTATTCTCTTATTTATTATTGTCGCAACAAATTAGATGAAATACGAATTCCTACAACATAAAAAATAGGAGGATATATTCCCTCCTATTTTTTAGCTATACACTCGTAAGTCTTTTTCATTCAACTTAAGAAGAATGCCTTTCTCTATCCAACCTTCCACACCATCTTTTTTTATTAAATCATATCCTATGCAGCTATTATCAATAAGGGACACTATATCACCTTTTTTGACACTTATTTGCGCACAAGAGATATCCGTTTTAACAGTAAAATCACCGGATTCATTTTGTTTTATATATTCATTTTTCACATAAAGTAGCTTATTTGTTTCTCTTTGCTTACATACAGTAAAATCTTTATTTTTCTCCACCGGTTCAATATAATAATACGGATATGTAACGCCTCCCTGCATTACGGAATCCGCGTTAAAATCCACTAATACTTCATACTGCAGAAAATGATCTACAGATGTATATGAGAATACGTCTGTAATAGTTGATCTATGAATGATAAATGCATTTAATTGTCCTGCTTCTTTAATAGCATTCCCGCCATCAATCGCAATTATCTTTTTATTTTCGTCAACAACCGGATTGTTAGATGGGGCTTCCTCAGAATAATTCACAACAGGCCAATGCCCGACTATTACATACTTATTCGTACGATGTGATTCATTTAGAAATGCCGGCATTGCAATCGTATTTTTCCGCTTTGTCTTCTTCCAATCTTCTATATTTTCAAATCCAGCGTGCACAAAAATATACTCCTCTGTTTCAATAGCAGTTGGCAATTGTGTCAGCCAATTTATTTCTTTTGAAAAGTTACTCATTAATATATGTTTCACTTCACGAATATCAGTCTCTTCACTAACAGGAAAATTCAACTGACTTAACCATTCATTATATATAGAATACTTTCGCGTACATAAATAGTTGATTAACCCAGGATTTTCATTTAAAAGAGCTTCAACTAAAACTTCACAATTCCCTTCAATAACATGGACATTCGGATTACAACTGGCAAGATTCATAACATAGTTTACAACGCCAATACTATCTCTCCCTTTTTCACAAAGATCACCGTTAATAATTAAATAGTCCTCTTCTTTAAAATTAACTTTATGTAAGAATTCCTTAAAAAGCTCTAGTTCTCCATGAATATCAGAAATAACGATGACTCTTACATCGTTTGGTATTGATAGTTTCTTTATTTTTTCCAAGTATAAACGCTCCTTGTATTTTCTAAATTCAATACTACCTTATTATTGTATAGAAACTATTCGACAAAATAAGCTATTAACCCTTTTCATCTTTGATTTCTATATAAAAAGAGGTTCTATATGTTATTTCACATAGAACCTCCTTTTCTTATAACTCTTTACAAAAAGAATAACTTACCTTATCATACCCCTCTCTTTCATAGAAGCGATGGGCATTGACTCGAGGAAACGCAGATGTAAGAACGATAGATTCACACCCTTTTTCTATCCCCCATTTTTCTATATATGAAAGAAGAACTTTTCCATACCCTTTCGATCTGTGAGCTTCTGCTGTTACAAGATCATAAACGAAAACATGTTTTTCATTATAAAAATTCGTGCAAACTGCCACACCAGCAAGACTAACAACTTCATCTTCTTCATCATATAACGAAAACAACTTATAATTTTCTTCTTTCATTTTTCGAAATAAAGAACTTGCCTTTTCTTTTGAAAGTGCTGTTCGTAATTGCTGTAACACTGGTAAAACCTCATATAATTGTTCTTCTGTTATGATTTCTCTAATATTCATTATAACTCTCCCCTAACTATTTATAAAATTTTCTAAATGTTATATCATCATTATAAAAAGCAACTGTCCCTTACTTAAGTGACAGATCACTTATTTTTTATAAGGCCAGTTTAAAAAGGAGGCTTACATACGATGGATGTTACTATTCCTCTGCAATTAGAAAGTCAAACACCAATTTATATACAAATTTACAATTACATAAAACTAGAAATTGTAAAGGGAACTCTTTCTGTCGGAACACGTCTTCCCTCTCACAGAAACTTAGCATCACAGCTTAATGTTAGCCGGATTACGGTCGAATCTGCTTATCAACAATTAATGGCTGAAGGGTATGTAGTAAGTAAACCGAAGCGCGGTATATTCGTTGCAGAAGTTGATATCGATGTAATTCCAAATAAACAACTTCATATACCTTATAAAACTAGTCGTGTAAAAGAAGAACAATATAATTTTGATTGTAGCCAAGGACTAATCGATCAAACAGCTTTTCCTATTTCAAATTGGAAAAGAGCACTACAAGAGGCCTTACTTCAATACGAAAACAATTTATTTGCTAAAGAAGATCCACAAGGTGAATTCATTCTTCGAGAGCATATTTCTAAATACTTATATCATGCTCGCGGGGTACACTCTTCACCTGACCAAATTATTATCGGATCCGGCATACAACCACTCCTTTGGCTACTTCTTCAACTGCTTGGTCCTAAAAAAGAATACGGAATCGAGAATCCTGGATTTCATCGTGTGAATGCGATTATAAAAAGTTGCGGACTCCCCATTCACCCTATTCCATTAGATGAAAAAGGGATTAATATTTCATCTTTACGTAAATCGAATGCAAATGTAGCATATGTCACGCCATCACACCAGTTTCCTTACGGGATGATTATGCCGTTATCTAGAAGACTTGAATTACTAAAATGGGCAAATGACCATAGTGGCTATATACTTGAGGATGATTATGACGGAGAGTTTCGCTACGTAGGAAAACCAATTCCCTCCTTACAAGGGCTCGATTCAAAAGAACGCGTTATTTATATGGGAACTTTTTCAAAGTCCTTCTTACCATCTTTACGAATGGGGTATATCGTATTACCAAACCACCTTTTACAGGCTTATAACGAGCTTGGTGGTATCTTTAAACAAACTGTCTCCACGATGCAGCAACTTGCTTTTGCTACCTTTATTCAAAAAGGAGATTGGAATCGGCACATAAATCGAATTCGTACGTTGTACAAAAGAAAACACATTGCATTAGTTAAATCCATTACGAGCGAAATAGGAACCCATGTTGATATACTCGGTGAACAATCCGGACTTCATATTGTACTACACGTCCATAATGGTATGACCGAGCGAGAGCTCATTGAATCTGCTATAACAAAACACGTAAAAATTTATCCTCTCTCCATATACGACTCCGTAAATGATTTACGAAAGCAATCGTATGTATTACTAGGCTTCGGAGGGATACAAGAAACGGAAATTGAAACAGTTGTAAAGCTATTAAAAGAAGCTTGGTTTCCCAATTAAAAAGACTGCTTCCTTGTGGAAGCAGTCTTTTTAGTTACTTATTTGTTTGATGCTTGCCCTGAACGTGCTGACATTCCTGGACGCTTTACACCAGTTGTTTCTGTTGAATAAGAAGCTTCAATTATGGCAGTTGGATCTACAGAGAGAACGAGATCTTTCATCTTTGGATAAATGAAACGGTTTGTAATACAGTAAATGATTCTCTGGTGCTCTCCTAAAAAACCACCTTCTCCATGTAGATACGTAACAGAAAGTTGCAATTCTTTCATAAGTAGCTCACCAATTTCTTTATTTTTGCTCGAAATAATCATGACGCTCTTCCCTTGATTAATACCATCTAATATGAAATCAATCATCTTCGTAACAATATAGAAAATTGCTAATGAGAACATCGCCTGCTCGATTGAAAATAAAATAGCGACAAATACGAAAATAACCGCATTTACAGCAAGTAAAAATGTACTAATCGGTACTTTAAAATGCTTATTCATCCAAACAGCTAACATCTCTGACCCATCAATTGCTCCGCCCATTTTTACAACAATCCCAACGCCAATTCCAAATAGTACCCCACCATAAAGTACAATTAATAACTCAGACGTTGTAATAGCTGGAAATGGTTTCAAATAAATTAATCCGAGAGTGGTTACAATATTTGCATAGGATGTGCGGATGAAAAACTTTTTTCCCATTACTTTTGCCGTAAATAATAAAATAGGAATATTAAGTCCTAAAAACACTCCATAAAGCGGCAATCCAGCAACTTTATTTGCCATAATAGCAATGGCTGTTACCCCACCATCTACTAATCCATTCGGTGCTAAAATAAGCTCCAATGAACCGGCTACAATAATCGATCCAATTGTCAATAATACATATTCGAATAATTTTTTCATTAATAACCCCCAAAACATATATATTTTCTCAGTATTATTTTACCGTAATTTTTTTGTTAATACAAAAAAATCGCTTTACATACACAAACTGTTCACCTTTTTGCTGATTTTCATGTACAAATTTCATTTCATACACGAAAAGTACACACTTATATATAAGTGTGTCAGGCTGTGGAGAAAGTCTTCTCCACAGCCTTGTTTTGTGTCTGAACCTCTTTTTATGTGTCAACACTGATAAAAAAGAGGAAAAGGAGAGGTTTTTTATGATGGGTGCATTAAAAAATCATCGTGATGAACGTGTATCAGTTTCTGTAGAAGAATTAGTTCCACAAGACCATTTTCTTCGTGCGATTGAAGCTACAATCAGCTTTGATTTTATTGAAGAGAAGTTACGCCCCTATTACTGTGAAAATAATGGACGTCCTTCTATTCATCCAATCGTTTTATTTAAGATGATGTTTATTGGATATTTTTACGGTATTCGCTCAGAACGTCAACTAGAAAAAGAGATTAAAACCAATATTGCTTACCGTTGGTTTTTAGGATTTTCCCTATCAGATCCAATTCCAAATCATTCTACCATCAGCTGGAATCGCCGTACGCGCTTTATTCATACAAATATATTTGAAGAAATCTTTGATGAAATTGTACGTCAAGCGACGGAACACCGTATGGTGGGAGGACGTGCCTTGATGACAGATTCTACGCACATAAAAGCGAATGCCAATAAAAATAAATTTGTACATAAATTTAAAAAAGAAAAGCCAAAGTTTTATATAGAGGAACTAGAGGCTGCGGTTATGGAAGATCGTGAAGCTCATGAAAAAAAGAATTAAAACCTAGAAAGGAAAGTGATACCCCTACTAAAAAAATTCGTATAAGTACAACTGATCCAGATAGTGGCTTTTTAATGAGGGATGGAAAACCGAACGGTTTTCATTTCTTAGATCATCGTACGACTGATGCGAAGTACAATGTGATTACAGATACCTATATAACGGCTGGAAATGTAGCGGATTCCGAGCCGTATTTAGCACGCCTCCAAGCTCAAATTGATAAATTTGGATTCGAAGTTGAAGCTGTAGCACTTGATGCCGGTTATTTTACAGGTTATATCTGTAAGAAATTATCAGAACAGAATATATTTATGGTGATGGGGTATCGCCGATTTGGAAAACGGAATAAAGAAGTACCAAAAAGTCAATTTAAATATGAAGAAGAAACAGACGTATTTGCCTGTCCAATGGGATGTATTTTAGAATATGCGACAACGGATCGAGAAGGATACCGTCAATATAAATCTAATCCAACAGATTGTGCCGTTTGTCCATTGCGTGATAAATGTTTCTCAGAGAAACAAAAACAAAAAGTCATTACGCATCATATTTGGGAAGAATATAAAGATATCGCAAGAAAAAACAAATTAACAAGTACGGGTAAAAAGCTATATAAAGTACGCTGTTCTACAATTGAGCGGAGTTTTGCGGATGCCAAAGAACTACATGGTTATCGGTATGCCCGGTTTCGAGGGGTGAAGTATGTCCAAATGCAGGCCTATCTCACTGCAGCCTGCCAAAACATGAAAAAAATAGCCCTTCACCTGACCAAAAAGGGTCAGGTGAAGGGCTATTTTTTGTGTTTTTATCATGTATTACTATTTTGTACGAATTTCAGAATTCATACATTCCAGAGTGTAGGAAACCCTAAAGGGTTTCCAAACACTCTGACACACTTATATATAAGTGTGTACTTTTCGTGTATCTTTAATTATTGAATAAAATATGCTTTTTTTTCAAATTAAAAATTTCGTCCACCGCCCTTTTATATCCTCCAGCTTTTCGTAAACTTAAACCAATAATTTTACTAGCCTCTTTATATGAAGAATTATTTAATAATGTATTTACGGCTTCTTTTAATTCATCTGCTGTAACACTTTTATTATCTAAAACTACGCCGGCATTTAATTCTTCTACTCTTTTTGCTACAAAAGGTTGATCATTAGTAATCGGTAAAACAACAAGTGGTGTATCGTAATACAGTCCCTCACTTACACTATTCATACCTCCATGCGTAATGAATACATCTGCATATTTTAAAACATCTAGTTGTGGCACATACGGACGAATAATAAAATGAGATGGTATGTTAGATAATTTCATTGTATCAATTTCTTTACCTATCGAAATTACAACGATCCCATTAAAATCTTTAAACGCCTGCAAGCACTTTTCATATAGTTCTAATTGTTTATTCAACTCTGTTCCCATTGAAATATATATAACTGCTTTTTCTTCTAACTTATATAACGGAAAATCCACCTCTACGTTTCGAGTAGTAATGGACGGCCCTATAAATTTAACGTTATCCTTAACAGAATCCGAATATGGTTGGAAATATTTCGAAGTAAAAACTAATGTCATGTCACTTTCATAGTGAAAGAGTTGTTCTAATGAATGAATTTTCACTCTGTACTGATTACTTATTCTATTCATGATCGCACTACACTCTTTATATAGAGTGGAATTAACATCTATTTCCTCAAACTTTTCTTTCATGCCTTCCAACATTTCTTTATTCATTGCAAATGTTGTACAAGATGCAACTGTAGGTATAGTTAACATTTCGGCCAGAATTCTACCTAAAATAAAATGCTGATCATAAATCATATAATCAAATTTTTCACGATTCACACTCTCTAACAAAAAAGGAATTGCTTTCTCTGTCGCGCTTAAAAATCTATATATCATTTGCAACGGATTAAACATATCTTCCATTCTATTTTTCAAATTAATCTCTTCTAAAATCCCCCCATAATTACGAAACTGAACATCTATATTTTGTAACTTATATCGATATTCTTCTTCACAATAGTAAATAACTTCTTCGCCCCTATCTACCAATTCTTTTACAACGCCAATGGTAGGATTAATGTGACCTTCAGCTGGAAAATTTATAACTATCGCTTTTGACATAAAAAATCTCTCCATTTCTATATATTTTAGTTAGAGTAGATTTCTAGTTGTCATCTTAGATTGAAAGTTATATTATTTTGACACTTGGTAATTAGACATGAATTGCACAATTTCTTCAATAGCTTTTTTATACCCTCCAGCATCTCGAAGCGACTCTCCAACCTTGTGACTATTCTCCTTAAACGTCACATCATCCATTACTTTCTTTACAGCTTCACGTAACAATTCTGAAGTTATTTCTTTACGATTAAGCCTTATTCCAGCTCCTACTTCAGCTACACGTTTCGCAACTAAAGGCTGATCTCCTGTCACTGGAATTACAACTAACGGAACACCATAATATAACGCTTCACTTGAACTATTCATACCACCATGTGTAACAAATGCATCTGTATGTTTTAATACTTCTAATTGCGGCACATAATTATACAATTTAAAGTTATTCGGAATATTTTCAAATTGACTTATATTTATTTTTTTGCCCACGACTAATACGACGGTAGCATCTATATCTTTAAAAGCTTCAAAACATTTCTCATATAATCCTGGTTGTTCATTAAAAACTGTTCCCATAGAAATGAAAATAACTTTTTCGTCCTTTAAGTTTTCAATAGGAAAACTTCCTACCTCTTTACGAGTAGCAATTGATGGCCCGACAAATTTATACGATTCATCAAATACATCTGAATGCGGCTGATACTCTTTAGAAGTATATACAATTGTAATATCTCCAGGATGATTCATAATATCATACAGACTATTACAATTCATTCCGTACTGATCTTGCCATCGTTCCATTCCCGCTAAACAAGATTGATATAATGGAGAAGTTTCATCTATTTGTCTCGATTCTTGCTCATCATTAAATGTAATGTATTGATTAAAAGCAAAAGTTGTACAAGAAGAAATATTAGGTAACTGTAAAATATTTGCTATAATACGACCTACCGGGAAATGATTATCATACATTATATAATCATATTGTTCACCCTTTGTTTCTTCTATAATCTGACCTACGATACGGTCTGTCGCTGCAATCATATGAGATAGCATTTCTACCGGACTACCACCTTCATTTACTCGTTCCATAATATTGATTTGCGAGAGAAAATTCTCAAATGCTCGAAATTCAGCACCTGTTGCTTCAATCTTTTTTCTATAATCCTCAATACAATATGAAACGACTGTTTCTCCACGCTGAATTAACTCACTTACAATAGCTAACGTCGGATTAATATGACCTTCTCCAGGGAAATTTATTACGAGTACATTCGCCATAACATTCTCTCCTTTTTATTAATATAGTTAACTTAATAGTTCATTTACTTAATAAGTTGAAACCTATTATAAATGAATCTATACTACTTTTTCATATCATTCTCTTCATTTTATTATTGAGAAATATTTTCTTTGCCCTTGCTGTTAAAAGCAAATTTTCTTATACATATCCATTAAATCCTTTTCTATTTTTTGTGTCCTATGACACATACGCTTTTCCTTCCAAAGATTTATAGCCCTTCCTTCTATTTTTATTCGTTTATCACTTTGCAAAAATTGAAAAATATTATTTTGATAATTCATATAAAACTAGAAAAAAATCAATTTATGATATAATTCCCCTACTAATTTCTCGTTCTTTATTATTTAAAATTAGACAAATGAAACATGACCATCCAGTAATGATATTCTAATTCCTTTTATATGCCCTCAATCTAAATTTGTCCTCATATTGTATATTCTGTTGTATACTCAATTTATCGAATTTACAAAAAAAAGGAGTCTTCTTATGTTTCAACAACTGTTCACTTCACCAATTTTATATACGAAGGCATTACACCCAGGCTATGAAGATCATGCAAGTGATATTTTCCTTGTGAAAACAGAAAATGAAGAAGTTATCATTCGTTCATCAAAAATGAATGGGGAGCCAAATAACGACTTTTGGTGGGGATGCAAACATCTCTTCGGAATTGATCCAAGAAATGTACATCATTTAGAAACGGTACATACATTGTTGCAAAAACATACAAGCCTTCCTATCCCGACAATTTTACAGAAACATACTTTGAAGGGCCGCGAATATGTTGTTGTTGTTGAGAAGTTACAAGGTAAAACACTTCAATCTTTTATCGGACAATCAGACTCTATTTTATTCAGCCTTGGAAAAGGTCTGGCACAAATCCATACATTTAAAGCAAATTTCATAGGAAATCCAGCAGGTAACTTCCAAGTTCCATTGAATCAATTTCAACAACATATTTTAAAAGTCAGTCACAATCTAGTCGACATGTTTTATTCCGATAATGCAAGCATATGTAACGCATTTAATACTTTTCAATCACAACTCTCCTCTATGCCAATACCGAAAGATGCTACACTCGTTTTAATCGATATGGATCCGACTCAGTTTTTAACAGATGGTATATCCATTACTGGATTAGTCGATACAGAAGCTTATGCAGTTGCGCCACAAGAGCTTGATTTTATTGGATTAGAATATGTACTTACAGAAAAAGAGGCTTGTGCTTTTAAAGAAGGTTACGAAACGATTATGCCTATTCCTAATTTAGAACAATGTAGACAACCTTATCGATATTTATATCGTTTACTATCTGTTCAAGGTAGTGTGGATTTAAAAGAATGGCTAAATGATCCAGCCTATTTCTAAAATACGTTTAAGGAGAAGATAAAATGGAGCTCAAAATAAAGGATTTATTAACAACGGCTGATATCCAGCAAATGAAAGAGCTAGCTCATATTTGTGGGTTAACTGACAATGTTGATTATTCATCAGATTTACATATCAACTTTCTTGCGAATCGTAAAGAAGATCAGCTAAACGATTTTCTCTTTTATAACAACAATCAGTTAATTGGCACTTTAAATATGTATGAATTTGAAAGACCGACAAAACTTGAATTGATAGGATTCGTTCATCCTCATTTTAGAAAACAAAAAGTGGGAACTACTCTTCTACAAAAAGCAATGAGAGAAATAAAGAAAAGAAATGTTGATGAAGCCTTACTTATTATTAATGGGAACTCCCTGTCCGGAAGAGCATTTGCCGAACAAATAAAATCACCTTATTTATACAGCGAATATAGTATGGCATACAATAAAAAAGAAACAAATAATAACTTCAAAAAGAACAATCTTAAATTTATCCTTGCATCTTCAGAAACTCTTCCTAGCCTTATAGAAATCGCCAGTAAAGCTTTTGGTGATTCATTCATAAATACATCTGAATGGCTACAAAAAATGATATCTTCACCTACTCATCAAGTATATATTGCTCTTATAGACGAAAAAGAAATAGGAACTATTACTGTCAGTAAACAAGAACACGCTACTACATTATCAGGGTTTGCTGTACACCCTTCTCATCAAGGACAAGGGTACGGAAAAAGCATTCTTACATATATGGTCCATACACTCGTTACGAAAGGACATAAAACAATTGAATTAGAAGTCGAAACAAAAAATAACAATGCTTTAAAACTTTACGAACAGTGTGGTTTCGAAATTACTACGAAATATGATTATTATAATCTACTAGAATACGAGGAGGCTCCATATGTCTAATAAAATCCTCTATTCTGATTACGATATTTTTGCAACCCTTTATAATAAACATTGGGGACACTTTGCAGAACAATCCTATCCTGCATATGAAAAGCTCGTTTTACAATACGCCCCCACGCATTCACATATATTAGACCTATGCTGCGGGACTGGTCACCTTACTAGGAAACTAATTGATAATCATTTTGTAGTAACTGGTATAGATGGTTCCGTTCAAATGATTGAATACGCACGTCAAAATGCGCCAGAGGCAACCTTCATCGTCGATGATGCACGATATTTTAATATGGAGGAAAAATTCAATTACGTTATTTCAGCTGGCGATAGCTTAAACCATATTATGAAATTAGATGAACTAAAAAGTGTTTTTCATAACGTTTACTCCGTTTTGTATAACGGAGGCACATTCGCCTTTGATATGAATATGGAAAAAGGATTTCTAGAAAACTGGAGTGCTTCTTTTCACATTTCAGAGCAGGAATATGTTTGCACCATAAACGCTAGTTATGACAGTGAAACAAAAAGAGCTGAAATGAATTTTATACTATTTAAGCATGACGTACATGATAATTGGAAAAGAAGTGATTTTTCTTTCGAAGAAACGTGTTACTCTAAAGAAGAAATAATTTCTTCTTTAAAATCTGTAGGATTTACAAACATTCAACTACACGGTACAAATAGAACATTTTTCATTTGCCAAAAGTAAATAACAAAAAAAACTGAATCATAACGATTCAGTTTTTTGTATTATTTTTTCTTAATATATTTACAACAGCAATTGTTTCACCATTTTCTTTATAAACGCGTGGAATCCTTCTATCTAACATACAAGTTACTTCATAATTAATCGTACCTAATATGTCCGCAATTTCCTCTACAGGGATTTCTTCTTCACCTTGTTTACCGTAGAACACGACTTCATCCCCTACATGTACAGGCATTGCTTTCGTAACATCTAGCATTAATTGATCCATACAAACACGGCCAATTACAGGTACGCGAACTCCATTAATTAATGCATGCCCTTTATTAGATAACTGACGATTATAACCATCTGCATAACCAATTGGTACAGTCGCAATCCATTCTTCACCAGTTGTCACGTACGTATTCCCATAACTTACACCACGATTTTTCTTCGCGTGTTTAATATGAGCTACTTTTGATTTTAATGAAAGTGCTGCCTGTAAGGAAACAACTGTATGATCCACCTCTTTTGAAGGATACATACCGTAAATTCCAATACCGACACGAACCATATTTTGAAACGTATTGCTAAGTTCCATTGATCCTGCACTGTTTGAACTATGAATGTACGGTAAATGAATCCCTAGTTCTTTCGCCACATTTACAGCTTTCTCAAATAAGCTTGTTTGCATATTCGTATACGTTTTATCGATTTCATCAGCGGTAGAGTAATGTGTAAACAACCCTACCATTTCTACATATTGCATTCTTTGTAGTTCTTCTAAAAATGGTGTAACCTCTTCTTCTTGTAAACCGATACGACTCATCCCTGTATCAATCTTCACTTGAATACGTGCTTTCTTTTCAAGGCGCTTCGCAATTTCATTTATACCTTGTAAATCTTCTACTCTATAAACAGTCATCATAATATCATATTGAATCGCATCTTCGGCAGCTGCTACTGGTGTATATCCTAAAATTAAAATCGGTACAGTGATTCCTGCTTCTCTTAATTCAATTGCTTCATCTACAAACGCAACAGCAAGGTGATTCACCCCTGCCTCAATTGCAGCTTTCGCAACTTCAACCGCTCCATGACCATACCCATTCGCTTTTACAGCAGCCATCATCCCAATATTTTCATCGTTCACACGTTTTTTAAATTCTTTTACATTATGTTTTACAGCATTTAAGTCAACTTCAACAATTGTATCTCTTCCATATTTCAAACTCATTGGTCTAACTCCTAACTCAATAATTGCTTTCCATTCTATTTCACGTTTCATATGACCTTTTACAATATAATACTTTTCAATAGGCTAGTCAAACTACTAGAATTTTCAGAATTTTGAATATGATATAATACTCTCAAGAAATTATTATATATGGAGATGAGGAGAATTACAATGTTTGTTCAAGCCGCTTTACACCAAATTAAAGTTGCTATCGATACATTTAATGCCCTGCTGAATCAACTCACCGAACTAGATTTACAACGTACACCGATCCCAAACAAAAGATCGCTATTTGAAATGTGTACCCATCTTTCACTTATTTGTCATGCAGATTTACTCATTTTAAATGGTGCTACACATGAAGATATACATACCTTTTATATAGAGCATACACCAAAAACAATCTCTCACATGCAGAAAATGATGATCCAAGGCTACAATCTTCTTTCTAACACATTTCTATCCTATTCCAATGACGAATTAGCGGAAGTTATGACTGCCCATTGGGGTATTTCTTATTCCCGATTCGAGTGGTTGCTCGAAATTATTGCACATATTTATCATCATCGCGGACAAATTCATATCTTATTAGCGGAGCATATTAAAGACCCTTGCATTCCTTTATTTGAATAAACTTTTCCACTCATTCATTATTCAACACACATACCTAATATATTTTTCGTTAATATGAAATCATCACTTTCTTTCTATATAAATGCAATTTAAAAATTCAGCATAGAACCTTTCTTTTTAGAAAAGAAGAAAACATCTAGCCGTGCATAGAAACACAGTCACCCCTTCTTCCACTTGCAAAGTTAACATATAGAGAGAAGGTGAATGCCCGATTACTTCATAATAAATTAATTTCACGCCTTATCAAACGTAGATTCATTATTTATAAAAAGAGAAGCAACAAAACCAATAAAGAGTATTAACCCTAATAAAATAAACGTTTGAGCATAATCCCCAATTTTCATAAGATAAATAGAAATAACAGGTCCTATACTTGTTCCTAAAAATAAAATGAAAGTATAAATAGAAACCGCTATTCCCCGTGCTTTTCCTCCTAATTGACCGACAAGAGTAACTAAAGATGGAATAGATAAAGCAATCCCTATTACAAAACATACGCTCATGATTACAAGCAGAGGTAGATTAGAAACAAATCCCAATGAACTCAGACTAAAAATAGCAACTAACAATCCTCCTCGAAGAACTTGCTGAACTTCAAATCTCTTTGTTAAACGACCCGCAAGTGGTGACAGCAACATACCAAATAAACCGGCTAAACGAAAGTAAAGAATTTGCTCTGCGTTTAAATTATAATTAGGAGAGCTCAAATAGTTCCCTAAAACAGTATACATATTAACAAAAGCCATCAATAAAACAAACGCAATCATATAACTCAATACTAAGCTTTTATGTGTAAAGACTTTACCCATTTGTTTAATCGGCCCTAAAATATCGGTATATGATTGAGAAGGTTCTCCTTTCGGAAGAGAATAATGAATCCATAAAGCAGTAATGATATATACAATACTAAGAAGAAAAAACACCATGTGCCATCCAAAATATTGACTAACGACAGTGCTCATTACTTGCCCTACGATTCCAGCTACTAAAAAACCGGTACTAACAAATCCGATTGTTGTAATCTTTCTTTCTGCTGGAAACATTTCTACAACGTAAGCTAACGCTACTGGTGAAAATGTAGCTGCCGCTATACCTTGTAATCCTCGAAGGATAACAAGCCAAAATAAACTATCAACTAACCCTAATAAAAAAGAAACAACCGACAGTACAAGTAATCCAATAAAAATTACTTTCTTCCGCCCATATTTATCAGAGATTGCCCCAAATAACAAACAACCTATAGCAAACCCAAAAGAAAATATACTCCCTGTAGCCGCAGATTTCGTTAGTGAAACTTGAAAAAACTCTGAAAACAGAGCAATTAAAGGAATTGTCACATATAGGCTGGACATAACTACCATACCTGCCCAGCATAAGACAGCTGTCATTACTGTGTAATTCCTTACGCTATTCATTTCTTTTGATATTTCCATCATAAAACCTCTCCCTTACTACGATTTTTTCCATACGGTTTAAAACCTCTAAAACCCTCAAAATGATTCCCATTTACCTCTTATTTAATTTATTTACGCTCAAAGACTTATCACCGCCTCTCATTAAATTAGCTAAACATATAATAAGGCAATCTAATTATATGTTTAAATAAATAAGTTGACTCTCATAATCAACTTATTTACCTACCTTCTCCTAATTTCACCTGCATAGTTACTTGCATTTTATTTAATAGCTTCTCTAAAACTTGACGCTCTTCTTGATTAAAATCATCCACTAATGAAGCACAAGAGGACCAAAAAGTTGGTAAAGAAAGCGAAACAAGGCCTTTTCCTTTCGGAGTAATTTTCACCTTTAATCTTCTTCGATCTTCAGAGTGATGGTATCTTACAATTAACCCTCGTTTCTCCATCCAATCTAATAAGCCAGTGACAGAAGCACGTGTAATCCCTAATCGATTTGCAATATCCGAAGGACTCATGTTCACTTCTTCCCCATTCATTTCCATTTCGCGTAAAATAAACAACAGTAAAAAATCTAATTTACTTTCCGAAATACCAAGTGGAGCTAAATCCACGTCAACAGCATCAAGAACATTATCAGACGTCCATAACATTAACAAACCAAGTTTTGCTGCGATTTGATCCGTATCCGCTGATGCTGTCTTTTTTATTAACTCTGCATAAGGCTCAATCCCTAAAGGAAGAGAATCTTTTTTTGAATCCATCTATTTTCATTCTCCTTTCTTCGAAAATAATTAGCTTAACTAACTAATTTTCATTATACTCCTCTTCTTCCTTTTATTGCAAGAATATTATAAGAGAAATATTTAATTCCAATACAACTCAATGTACGTAGCTCCCTATTTCTAAGTCCGTTTACTTATTTTATACACGTACAAATTTAGAAACAAAAAATCCTGTTATAAAAACAGGATTCCCTCTACATGTCGTTCAAATCATTCGTATCATTTATAACTTCTTTACTCAAAATGATTCAGCTAGCAATTACTTTTAAATGATGCCGAACTTCTTTAAAGCATAAGCAATCCCATCTTCACTTGCCTTTTTTGTAATGAAGTCTGCCCCTTGCTTTAACCTTTCCCCGCCATTCCCCATTGCAATTCCTAATCCTACATACTCTAACATGTCAACGTCATTTCCACCGTCTCCAAAAGCAATTGCTTCTGATTTTCAAATATTTAGATGCTCCAATACCTTTTTAATAGCCGTTAGCTTTGATACTTTAGAATCCTCAAGTACATTCATCACGTAATTATGAAAACGATCAAATGTAAGGTTTGGAAATCTTTCTAGAAACTTTTCAGCTTCTGTTTCATCTGCATACAAACATATGCAATAAATCTCTTCTGCAAGTGACTTCATTTTTTCAGGATACTTGTGTAAATTTAACGTTTCTTTTAACGCTTTCGTCATTCTTTCATCTTCGGCAGCCATTCCATTCATTGTAAATTCTTCTGTAAAATAAGAAACACCATGACCATTGACCTCAGCAAAATTTGAGATATCATGAACGATTTTACTTGAAAGCACTGATTTATGTATAACTGTATCATTACACTTGATATGTGCACCATTCGCAGAAATAAACATGTCTACGCCCAGATCCTTAAATTCTGAGCATAAATTATAAGGTCTCCCAGTTGTAACTACTATTTTAATTCCTTTAGCAATTAATCTTCGTATAGCATCTTTCGTACTTGCTAGCATACTTCTATCAATCTCACTTAACAACGTACCATCAACATCAAAAAAGACAACTTTATACATAATCTTCCTTCTTATATCCCTTCCAAATGACTCGTATCATTTATAAAATGAATGGTTTTCTGTTTATCCGTAAGTTCAATTAAGCTAATCCCCGTATCTCCCATTTTAAAATAATAATCCATAGTAATCGGCATTTGGAAAAACGCACGTAATATACTATTAATTACGCCTCCATGAGCAACGATTGCAATTCGATCATATTCATTCTCTGTTACAATTTTAGAATAGACCCCTTCTATTCTCATTCGAAATTCAATAAATAATTCCCCATTTTCAAAACGATCGTGGAGAAATTTTGGCTCTGGATATTTTTTCGCTTCTTCAAAAGATAGTCCAGCCTGTACGCCATTATTAAACTCCATTAATCCCTCTTCAAGTTTTATTGGACATCCAATCGTTTTCGCTAATGTTTCCGCAGTTTCTCTTGCACGTTTCAGTGTACTTGCCCAAATAAAATCTGGTGGCAAGTCTTTTTTCACTTTCTGTACGAGTTTTTGTACCTGTTTTCTTCCCTTTTCTGTTAATTCAAAATCAGCTCATCCTTCATGTACATGTAAAATATCAGCTTCTGATTCTCCGTGACGAATTAATAGTATTTGCATATCTCCCCCTTATTTTTCCAATTCAAAACCTAATCTTAGCATAATATTAAAAATTTTAAAAATAATAAAAGCAATTCCCATTCTTAAAAGAATGAAAATTGCTTTTATAGCAAAACTAACTTCCTTCTAAACTATCTTTTGACTTTCCCCCGACACCCCAGTGCGAACTTGGAATCTCATTCACTAATACACGTACACGCTCAACCTCTACATCTAAATTTTTTGTAACTGCACCTGTAACATCCGAAATAAGATTTTGAATTTGTTCTCTTCTTCTACCTTCAATAATTTGAATTTGTATAATTGGCATATTTATCTCTCGCTTTATCGTTTATTCACAGAACATCGCTACACTTCCTAAACCTTCAAATTGTGCAACAATAGAATCTCCAGCTTTGAAAGCAATTGCTTCTGATAATGCTCCACTTAATACGATATCCCCTTTTTTCAATCCTTCATTTTGTAAACCCAGCTTATTTACCGCCCAAGCAATTGCCTCTGCTGGATGTCCAAGTACAGCGGCTCCTGTTCCAGTTGTAGCAAGCTTACCATTTTTCGACATAACCATTCCTATACTAGCTACATCCATTTCTTTAGCATCGATCCATTTGCTCCCCAATAAAAACTTTGAAGATGAACAATTATCTGCTATTACATCCGGTAATGTAAACTTAAAATTCAAATATCGACTATCAATAATTTCCAAAGCTGGTGCAATATATTTTGTTGCCTTTAATACATCATCCGCTGTAACATTCATTCCTTGTAAATCTTCTCCTATTAAAAAGGCAATTTCCGGTTCTATTTTTGGATGAATCAATGTTTCAGATTGCACTGGCTCCCATTCGAACGCTAACATATCGTGTAACAAATAACCATAAATCGCCTCATTAATTCCCATCATTTGCTGTTTTGCCTTACTCGTTAGTCCAAGTTTTACACCAACTCGTTTAGAGCCTTCTTTCTCCTTTTGCTCAACTAAACACTTTTGTAATCTGTAAGCATCATCTACCGTTAAATCAGGATGCTTATCTGTTACTTTTACCACTTCTTTTCTTTCCTTTTCAGCCTGAAGTAAATATTCAACAATCTCTAAATCTGCCCCTTTAACTAAAGCCATATTTTACACCTCCATTTTTATCTTCGCTAATTCTGCTGCTACATCTAAAATCATATCCTCTTGTCCACCAACTACTTTTCTTCTCCCAAGTTCTATTAAAATATCACGAGCGTCTACACCAAATCGCTTCGCCGCTCTCTCAGCATGTAATAAAAAGCTAGAATATACACCAGCATATCCCATTGCAAGACTTCCTTTTTGAATCTCTTGTGGTCCTGGCAACAACGGAGCAACAACGTCCTCTGCTAAATCCATCATTTTATACAAATCTATATCTAGCTCATATTCCATACGATCTAATACCGCTAACAACACTTCTGTTTGTGCATTCCCAGCTCCTGCTCCGAGACAACGGACACTTCCATCAATACGAGTTGCTCCTTCTTCGATTGCAACAACTGTATTTGCTACTGCAACAGAAAGATTATTATGACCATGGAAGCCAATTTCAATATTTAGAGATTGACGTAAAGCACGGATACGTTCACGTACTTCGTGAGGCAATAAAGCTCCCGCTGAATCTGTTACATAAACTGCTTGTGCTCCGTAACCCTCCATAAGCTTTGCTTGTTCTACTAATTTTTCAATTGGTGCAGAATGTGCCATCATTAAAAAACCGCATACTTCCATATCTAACTCTCTTGCACAATGAATATGCTGTGCTGAAACATCTGCTTCCGTTACATGAGTTGCTACACGAACAAGTTTCGCTCCAACGTTTTTTGCTTGTTTTAATTCACGAACGGTTCCAATACCAGGGATCAATAAAACAGCTACCTTAGCTTGTTCACACTCTTCTACCGCCGCTTCAATCAGCTTCATTTCATTTACTAATGACTTTCCATATTGTAAAGTAGAACCTCCCAAGCCATCCCCATGACTCACTTCGATATAATGCATACCAGCCTCATCTAACGACCTAGTTACGGACCTAACTTGTTCCTCTGTAAATTGATGTCTCATTACATGACTTCCATCCCGTAAGCAAACTTCAGTTATTTTTATTGGGATTTCACTATTTCGCCTCATTCATTACACCTCGTTTCTGCTCTGTAATGATTCGTGCTGCAAACTCTTCTCCAACTTTTAATGCCGCCGCGGTCATAATATCCAAATTACCAGCATAAGGAGGAAAATAGTCTCCTGCTCCTTCTACCTCTAAAAATACGGTCACACGGTTCCCCTCAAACATTGGCTCTTGTTTTAAAAAATATCCTGGAACATATCCCTTAACTACTTCAACTATCTTATAAATAGCTTCTCGGATAGAGAATTCATCCATCTTTTCAACTTCACAATATACTGTATCTCTCATTAAAATAGGAGGGTCTGCAGGATTTAGTATAATAAGTGCTTTCCCGTTATCTGCCCCACCAACTTCTTCAATTCCGCGCTTTGTCGTAATTGTAAACTCGTCAATATTTGCTCGTGTACCTGGACCAGCACTTAAACTAGAAATTGTTGCAACAATTTCTGCATATGTAACGTTAGCCACTTCATTAATAGCATGGACAATTGGAATGGTTGCTTGCCCCCCACATGTAATCATATTGACGTTTTTCTCATTTACAATATTATTATTTTGTATAGCCGGACAGACGAATGGTCCATATGCAGCCGGTGTTAAATCAATCACTAATTTCCCAAGCTCTCCTAAAACTTTCGCATGATGTCCATGTGCTTTAGCAGAAGTTGCATCAAATACAATATCAGCTATACTCGGATTATCAATAATCGCTTGTATCCCATTATCAAAAATCTCATACCCCTCTTCTTTTGCTCGCTTTAATCCGTCTGACTCCAAATCTATTCCAATCATTGCATTCATTTCAATTACTTCACTTTTTCTTAACTTATACATTAAATCTGTACCAATATTACCAGAACCAATAATAGCTACCTTTACTTTCTCCACATCTATCGCCTCCTTTTTTCGTAACACTTTAGGCTATATAAATTTAATAGAAACGGAACCAAGAGAGCCAAAATCAGCTTCAATAACATCATTACTAGTAACCGAAACGGCACCAGATAACGCGCCTGGTAAAATTAATTCATCCGCTTTTAAAACAATATTAAATTCATAAAGTTTATTTGCTAACCAAGCAATAGCTTGGGCAGGGTGTCCTAACGCAGCCGCTCCAGCTCCAGTAGCAATTAAACTATTATTCTTATAAAGCGTCATTCCAGTTGTACGTAAATCTACTTTATCAATTGTAGAAAATGTATCACCAATAACTACTTTTGCGGATGAGCCATTGTCTGCAACTGTATCTGCAAGCTTAATCTTCCAATCAGCAATACGACTATCAATAATCTCAAGCGTAGGCACAATGTACTTTGTTGCCATTAATACGTCTACGTATGTAATATTAGGGCCACTCAAATCCTCAGCTAAAATAAATCCAATTTCAGCTTCTACCTTTGGAGATACAAAGGCGTCTACTGAAATTGCAATGCCGTTTTCTATTTTCATATCATCTAGTAAATGTCCATAATCCGGTTCATTTACCCCCAGCATTTGTTGCATTGCAATACTCGTAAGTCCAACCTTTTTCCCAATTACTTTATGTCCTTGCTCTATTTTTCTGCCTACGATTTCAAGCTGAACGTTATACGCATCCAAAACAGATAAATTAGGATATCTCTCCGTAAAAGAAGGGATTCCTTCGCAAGACTTTTCAGCTTGTATTAGTTCATCAGCTAATTCTTTAATTAACAACTTCATTCGTTTCACCCCATTTTTTAAATTTATAGTTATCACACATCAGTGGAAATACGATTCCACTGATGTAGCATCTACTTTATAATTTCATCGTAACGGTCTTAACCTCTGTATAAAATTCAAAACTATGACGGCCACCTTCTCTGCCGATCCCACTTGCCTTAGAACCGCCAAATGGAGTACGTAAATCTCGAACATACCAACAATTAACCCATAATAATCCCGAATCAATTTGCGAAACAACTCGCTGTGCTCGTCTAAGGTCATTTGTCCAAACAACTCCAGCTAAACCATAAATAG